>JAJTFB010000122.1 GCA_021300015.1 Pirellula sp.
CCACTCGTTGACGTCCAGAAGACTTAGGCTTTCCAGCCGTGATGATCCCCCATGAATGCTTACTTTTGTCCCTTGAGCTCGGCGAGGTCCGCCGCAAACTCCTTTTTCTTGGTTCTGAGATCGGTCCTGCTCGGGCTGGTCGGACTCGGGTTGATCGGATTCTGGTCAGCCGGACTCGGGCTAGCCGGAGCCAACGACGGGCCGTCAACACCGAACTCGGAACCTGACGAGAAGGTCTCTTTCAACCGCGACATTCGGCCGATTCTTTCGGCTGCCTGCTTGCGTTGCCACGGGCAGGACGCCGCAGGCCGCCAAGCCGAGCTCCGGCTGGATCTATTCGAATTCGCAACCGCCAAGCGCGAATCCGGATCGGCCATCGTTCCAAGTCAGCCCGACGAGAGCCTTCTTTGGAGACGGATCGTATCGAGCGATCCGGACCAAGTCATGCCACCGCCGGACGCGGCGCGTCAACTCACGCAAGAGGAGAAAAACATCCTCAAGCAGTGGATCGCCCAAGGCGCCGAGTACGAGAAACACTGGGCATTTGAGCCTATTCGAGCCTCCGTATCCTTGGCTCCAAAGAGCGACGCGCCGGCAATGCCACTACGCGTTTGGATCGACCAGCAGATCGAGCGCCAGGCTAGCGAAGCCAAGCTTCCCATTCTGGGGGCTACCGATCCTCGGACCCTTGTGCGACGGCTGGCCTTTACCCTCACGGGCCTACCCCCTGAGATCGAGGATGTCGACCTTTTTGCAACGGATCCCTCGCAGCAAGCTTACGAAAAACTCGTCGATCGGTATCTTGCCTCCGAGCATTTTGGCGAAGAGATGGCCAAGCACTGGCTCGATGTGGCACGTTATGGCGACACCCATGGTTTGCATCTGGATAACCATCGGCAGATCTGGCCCTACCGCGATTGGGTCGTCAATGCACTCAACAGCAACATGCCCTTCGATCAATTCACCATCGAGCAGCTTGCGGGCGATCTGCTCGAGAACCCGACGCAATCGCAATTGGTCGCCACCGGCTTTAACCGCTGCAACGTCACCACCTCCGAAGGGGGTGCGATCAACGACGAGTTCCTCTACAGATACGCCGTCGATCGCACCAGTACGACCATCCAAGCCTTCCTCGGACTGACGGGTGGCTGCGCGGTGTGCCACGATCATAAATTCGATCCACTGAGCACGCGCGAGTTCTACTCGATGTACGCCTTCTTCTACAACAACGCCGATCCGGCCATGGATGGCAATATCCAGACCACCGCGCCGTTCCTCAAGCTCGCTACCCCCGAGCAACAAGCCCAACTCGATCGGCTCGCCGAAGACTCCAAGGAATCGCTTGAGAGACTCTACGAGTTGGCCGAGCGCTGGAGTTCCCTGGCCCCGGTAGACACACAACCGGTCGACACGCCAGCGGTCGATATCCCTGTGGTCGACACCAAGGCAAGCCCACCCAAAACCGCCACGCATGTTTGGATCGACGACGATCTACCTTTGGGGGCAACCCAACGCAACACATCGCGCAATGCCGATCGCTGGAGCATCGACGAAGTCGCACCGCCGATGGGCAAACGCGCCCTGGTGACCGAATTTGGGCATAAGCTCGAGCAGAGCATCCAAGGGGGAATCGTCCCGAAATGGATCATGGAGAACGGTCAACTGAGCGTATGGGTTCAGCTCGATTCCGACGAACCACCCGAGGCGATTTTTGTGGAGATCAAAAGCGATCAAGGGACCAAGCGATGGGTCTGGGCCGATCAACCTCAAAACGCCCAGCTCGTCGATGCGAACCCCGATCGAATCGTTGGGAAGCTTCCCAAGGCAGGAGCGTGGGAACTGCTCTGGTTTTCACCCGATGGACTTCCCGTCGGCGCAACGGTGACCGAAATCAAAGTGGGTCTATACGGCGGAATCTGCTACTGGGACGGCCTTTTGATCCGAGGCACAATCCGCCCCGAAGACAAACTCCTTAGCGATTGGAAGGCTTGGTGGAAACAGCATGGCAAGAAACCGGTACCTCATCTCGAATCCCCAAGATTCCGAGGGGTCAATCTGCTCCAAGCCATCCAAGAGGGGGAAAGCTCCGATGCTGCAAAGCAGTCCTCCGATCAGGTGAGAACCTACTTCACCGCTTGGATTGCAAGCGAGGTCCCCAAGGAAATCGTCCAAGCCCGAGAGGCATGGAAATCCCTAGAAGTTCAAAGGCGAATGCTCGAAGATAGCATCCCCGGCACCATGATCTATCGAGATCTCGGAAAACCGCGACAGGCCCACGTGATGCTCCGAGGCCAATACGACAGCAAGGGGGAGCCCGTCGAGCCAGGCACACCCGCCGCATTGCCATCGATGCAAAAGCCCGACGCAGTCGATGCCAAAGCCTCAAGCCGCCTGGAGCTTGCTCGCTGGATCGTCTCGGACCAAAATCCCCTGACAGCCCGTGTGACCGTCAATCGCTTCTGGCAGCAAGTCTTCGGAGTCGGCCTGGTCAAGACCTCCGATGATTTCGGCACGCAAGGGACTCCGCCTAGCCACCCTCAACTGCTCGATGATCTGGCCCATAGTTTCCGCAGCAATGGCTGGGACATCAAAGCCTTCCTCAAGGAGCTCGTCATGACCCAAGCCTTCTGCAGGGATGCCACCCTGAGCGAGCAAGCCTTGGCGCGTGACCCAGAGAATCGGTATTTGGCCCGAGGGCCCCGCATTCGACTCGATGCCGAACAGATCCGCGACAATGCGTTGGCCGTCAGCGGAATCCTCAATCGCAAACTCGGCGGCCCTGGCTTTCGCGGATACCAGCCTCCCAATATTTGGGAACCGGTCGGTTACGGAGATTCCAACACGCGCTACTACGTCCAACAGCATGGCCAGGATCTCTACCGTCGAAGTCTCTACGCCTATGTCAAACGGACCGCACCGGTACCCTTTATGTCGAACTTCGATGCCCCCAACCGCGAGTCGTTTTGCACGCGGCGAGAACGAAGCAACACACCGCTCCAAGCGCTCCAACTGATGAACGATGTCCAGCAGATCGAGGCCGCGCGATGCTTGGCCGAAAACCTCATCAAGCAATCCCCCCAGGGGGACGAATTGCAGATCGATCGGATCTTTCGACGGGTATTGGCCCGTTCTCCGGACGATTACGAGCGAAGTCAACTCATGGGATTTGTCCAGAAAACCCGCGCAAGGCTCGCCGAGAGTCCAGCCGACGCACTCAAAATCGCTCGCGCGGGGGAACGCTGGCCCGAGACGGGACTTGCCAGTGACCAAGTCGCTCTCTGGACACTCGTGTGCAACCTGGTATTGAACCTCGACGAGACCGTGACCCGAAACTAACACCGAGTACCCGAAGGCATAGATACACATGTGGAATTCAAACCGACGGAGTTTCTTTCAGCAAGCATCCTTGAGCATGGGTCCCATCGCCTTGGCAGCGATCGACTCGCCGGCAGGGCATTCGGCTGAAACCTCAGGCAGAGTCCATCCTCCGCTCGAAGGATTGCCCCATTTCCCACCCAAAGCAAAGTCGATCATCTACCTCCATATGAACGGAGGTCCTTCGCAGATCGATCTTTGGGATTACAAGCCCGAGTTGGCTGAGCAATTCGACAAGGACCTTCCCGACTCGATACGCAAGGGCCAGCGAATCACGACCATGACCAGCGGCCAAGCCCGATTGCCCGTGGCTCCTAGCAAATTCAAATTCCAGCAGCATGGCCAATGCGGTCGCTATGTCAGCGAGCTACTTCCGCACACAGCCCAGATCGTCGATGAATTGGCCATCTTGAAAACCGTCCATACCAACGCCATCAACCACGACCCGGCCTGCACTTTCGTGATGACCGGAAACGAGGTACCCGGCAAACCGAGTCTAGGCTCGTGGCTTTCCTACGGGCTAGGTAGCCAAAGCGATGACCTGCCAGCCTTTGTGGTCCTGACCCCGAGCTGGTCGGCCAACGCGATGGCCCAAGCCCTTTTTACTCGCATGTGGTCGAGCGGTTTTTTACCGACCCAATACACCGGCGTTGCGATGCGAAGCGGTGCGGATCCTGTGCTGTACCTAAGAAACCCCGACGGAGTGATTCCTCAAGACCGCCGAGCCATGCTCGATGCACTCGTGAATCTCAACAAGCACCGCTTCGAGAGCCTCCATGACCCAGAGATCCAAACCCGAATATCCCAATACGAAATGGCCTTTCGTATGCAGTCAAGCGTCCCGGAACTCGTCGAATTCCAAGAAGAACCAGCCCATGTTCTAGAGATGTACGGCCCCGAGGTTTCCAAACCAGGGACGTTTGCCGCAAGCGCTCTTTTGGCTAGAAGAATGGTCGAAAGAGGAGTGCGCGTCGTGCAAATCCTCCATCGCGGTTGGGACCAACACGGAAACATCGCAGGCGACCTACCTGCCCAGTGCCGCGATGTCGATCAAGCCTGCGCAGGCTTGATCAAGGATCTCAAGCAACGCGGGCTCCTGGACTCGACCCTGGTCGTCTGGGGCGGCGAATTCGGACGGACCGTCTACTGCCAAGGGGGGCTTACCAAGTCCAACTACGGGCGAGATCACCATCCGAAGTGTTTCAGCATGTGGATGGCCGGTGGAGGGGTCCAAGGCGGAATCGAATACGGGAAAACGGACGATTTCAGTTACAACATCGCCGAGAACCCCGTCCACATCAACGACGTCAACGCCACGCTATTGCACTGCATGGGAATCGACCATCAGCGGTTCACCTTCCCATTCCAAGGCCTTGAGCAACGCCTAACCGGGGTCGAACCCCAACGCGTCGTAAGCGAATTGCTCGCGTAAAACTATCTGCCGACCTCCTTGGCTTCTTCATGTTATATTAACACTGCCTTCATATAGGCGTGCTAGCATATGCAAAACGGTAGAGGAAGATGTCATTGCACTTAAATCAAGATTTGGACGAAGCCCGAGTTTCGTTGCTCAAGCTTTCCGGAATGGTCGAGGACATGATCGCCCTGGCGGTCAAGTCGTTGATGCAACGGCAAGGCATCCTAGCAAGCGATGTGGTGCGTAGAGACTCCGATGTCGATCGCGCCGAGGTCCGGATCGAAGAGGACTGCCTGAAGATGCTCGCGCTGCACCAACCGGTTGCGGCCGATCTACGTCGGGTCACGACCATGATGAAAGTCAACAACGACCTCGAACGCATGGCTGATCTAGCTTGCAATATCGCTCAACGAGCCGATAGCCTTTGCCCCCACCCAGAATTCCCGATCCCAGACGGCATCAATGAAATGGCCACCATGGTCACTCGGATGGTTCGAGCAAGTCTCGACGCCTTCGTCCGAAATGACTCGGCTATGGCTCGAAGCGTCATCGTCATGGACGATCCGCTCGACGCAAAGAATGTCCAAGTGATCGGGGTTTTGGCAAAATCGATCCAAAACGATCCGACCCGTGTCGAAGCCGCATTGCACGCTTTTTCCGCCTCCAGACACCTGGAGCAAATCGGCGATCTTGCAGTGAGCATCGCCGAGGACGTGATCTACATGGTCGAAGGGGTCATCATTCGGCATCGACAAGCAAGCTAGCAGCCGACATCATGTTGCAAGCACCTTGGACGATGGAAAGAGTATGCCAAAAAGTAAAATCTTGGTGATCGAGGACGATCGGGCGATTTCCGAAATCCTCGTCTACAATTTGGATAAAGCCGGCTACGAAGTCACCTTGGCCATCGACGGCCGCGACGGGGTAAACCAAGCCCAACTCAAACTCCCGGACATCGTTTTGCTCGATGTCATGCTCCCGATCATCGATGGAGTCGAGGTCTGCCGACGCCTGCGGAGCAAACCCGAAACGGCGGCGGCGATCATCATCATGCTGACTGCGAAAACCGAAGAAGCCGATCAGCTCATCGGTTTTTCGGTCGGTGCAGACGATTATGTGACCAAGCCCTTTAGCGTCCGGGTCCTGATGGAACGCATCAAGGCTCTGCAACGCCGCAAAACCGCGAAACTCGATGATGACAACGATGTCGTGACCCGTGCAGGGATCACTCTGGATCGACGGCGTTATCGCGTCAATGTCGACGGACAACTCGTCGAACTCACCAAGAGCGAATTTCGATTGCTCGATACACTCATCCGTCAGCCAGGACGCGCGTTCGATCGAACCGAATTGATCGACTCGGCATTAGGCGAAGACACCCTGGTCCTCGAACGGACCATCGACGTGCACATCCGTGCCCTACGCAAGAAAATCGGCCCCAATGCCGACGCAATCGAAACGGTTCGCGGGGTCGGGTACCGCTTTCGCGAGGACTGAAAAAACAGACTCTAGCGGCTTGTAAATACCGATTTCACTTGGTTTTCGGTGGATTTACTCAAAAAAACAGGGGCTTTCCTCAAGGTTTTTTAGCAAATCTCCCTAAATTCCTTGGGATTCTGCCCATATTCGGCTCTATCCCAGTTGCATTTTGTTTATCTCCACCTTTAATTCAGCCTGATCGGAATTGTTCTTTGTCGAACATCCCATCGGTTTCGAGTCCATCACCGAATCAAGTACAAGGGTCCTCTACATGGCGAAAGCAGCTGGCAAGGCCGAAAAGCCTCTCACCAAAGTTCAAATCTTCTCCAACATCGCGGAAGCAACCGGCTTGTCTAAGAAACAAATCGCCGAAGTTTTCGATGCGCTCAAGGCCGAAATCTCCAACGCGATCGGAAAGAAAGGGGTCGGAACCTTCGTCGTTCCCGACCTGGCCAAAATCGTTCGCATCCAGAAGAAAGCCCTTCCAAAGCGACAAGTTCGCAACCCTCAAACCGGCGAAATGAAGTGGGCAGATCCCAAGCCAGCTTCGACCTCCGTCAAGGTTCGCCCTCTAAAGAAACTCAAAGACATGGTCTAATCGACCCGTCTCTCTGAGGCTTCTTCCAAAAAATATCCATCAGCCGATTCGCCTAAACCGCGAGTCGGCTGATTCTTTTTCGTGTCCAGCCGACCAAATCGCAAAGAAGAGAAGAAGGAAACGCAAAGGTGCAAAGGCGCAAGGACGCAGGGAAGACAAAGAAGAAAACGCAAAGACGCAAAGGCGCAAGGAAGAAGATAAGAAGGGGGATGGCAGAGGATTGCAGGTAGGAAGGCACCGTGAAAATGTTCTTTTAGGTTTTGACTCCCCGGTTTTCCTTGCGCCTTTGCACCTTTGCGTTTCCTTCTTCCCCGCCTTTTTCTTCCCTTGCGTCCTTGCGCCTTTGCACCTTTGCGTTTTTTTCTTTCCCTCTTTGCGTTCGCATTCGCGTTCGCGTTACCATTAACGATCATGACCGATCGCAAGCTTCGACCTACCTCGTTCGATTATGCCCTGGCAGCCCTTTCGCCAGTTCTGATCATTCTGATGATCGGATCGCTGGTCTATTTCCTGCTCACCACGCTCTATCGAGGTGACTTCCAAGCTCGCCTGATGTGGATCCTCGGCCTCTTTACCATGGCCTCGGTCCTGATCACCCGAATCGCAATCGAACAGTCACGCACGCAGTCCTTCACCTACCTAGGACTTCTCAGCGCAGCAACCTTGCTTGTCGCCCCACGTTTTTTTGTCCTCGAAGGTTTCCTATCGCCCCTGAGCATCCCCATCCTCATCGGGTTCCTGGCGCTGATCGTATTTCTTGCCGACCGAATCACCATGGACTGCACCAGCGTCGATGATGCGCACGATAGCCATGGGTACGGGCTGCTGCAATCTTTGGGAATTTTCAAACGCACCGACGACCCAGAACCTGTCATCCCCCCTCAACGGCCAACCCAGGCTCCAGACACCCCGGAGATCTCGAACAAGGAATCCCGTAGCCACAACCCTGGGGTTTGGATTCTGTATTTCGCTCTTTTAGCTCTTCCGGTTTTCGGCCTCGGACAGTTCTTTCTGCCCAGCGGCCAAGCCCAACGCGTCGCACTGGCCTGCTTGGTAATCTACCTCGGTTCGGCTCTTGCTTTGTTGGTCATGATCTCGCTGCTTGCACTTCGACAATACGTTCGGCAACGGGATGTCGAAATGCAAACCGGGATGTCTTGGAACTGGCTAGCCACCGGAATCGGTTCCGTCCTTGGGCTCGTACTGCTCATGGCGATCCTACCACTGCCCATGCTCGGAGCGAGCAATTGGGAACTACCGTTTAAACTCTCAAGTCGCACGGACCAAACACCAAGCCAATGGGGCTGGGGCAACGAAGGAGTCAAGCAACAACCTCAGCAACAACAACCTCAGCAGCAGCAACCTCAGCAACAACAACCTCAGCAGCAACAACCCCAGCAGCAACAACCCCAGCAGCAACAACCCCAGCAGCAACAACCCCAGCAGCAACAACCCCAGCAGCAACAACCCCAGCAGCAACAACC
This sequence comes from Pirellula sp., assembly GCA_021300015.1. Lineage (GTDB taxonomy): Bacteria > Planctomycetota > Planctomycetia > Pirellulales > Pirellulaceae > JBKCUI01. The sequence continues at coordinate 8,354 of JAJTFB010000122.1, forward strand.
CCAGCA
>JAJTFB010000123.1 GCA_021300015.1 Pirellula sp.
TCGAACCGATCGTCCAGCACAAACAAGCCCCGACCAGGGCCAAGATCCGGGCCATACTCCACTGGGCTTGACTAGGCTCCAAGAACGAGGGAGCCACCAGGATGCATAACCCTAGGAAGCCGACGACGAGCCCAAGCTGAGTCCAGCCTTTGGGAAGATGGTCGAGGAAGGCTGCGTATGGGCTCGACGCTCGGCCCAGGCCCAGATTCTCCTGGACCTTGCTCTGCTTATACGCACCCCAAGCCCCCATGAGCGATTCGGCCGCAACAAAGAATAAGGGGTTGAGAGCGACAATCAGCGTCGCGACGCCCGAAGGAATCTCCTCGACGGCCCAGCAGACCAGCCCGTTGCCCGCCAGGAGCATAAAAAAACCTCCGATCGAATTGTCGATGCATTGCCGGAAGGTCAATCGCACCCCGCGCAAGGCCTGCAAGAAGACAAGCAAGATCGCACCGGCAAGCGCAAAGCGCGTCGAGCCCATCAACAACGGAGGGAAGGTATTGACCGAGACGCGGATGGCCAGATACGTCGACCCCCAGACCACATAGAGGATCAGAAGCGCCAAGCCGATGGCGAAAGGACCCGGTTTCTGGGAGCCTAACTGCCCATGGCCAGGTAGGCTTGGTTGGGCTTTGCCGTTGCACTCGACCGGATTTTTCATGGAAAACGTATCCGCATCACCGGTTTGGTGTTTGTTGGCTCAAAGGGGCGTCGAGTATACTGAGATGGGTTAGTCGAACAACTCCATCGATCTCTTTTGGTGGAGTTATTTCGATGAAATTGGTAAGCCTAATACCTGATACTCGTCTTCTCGGCTCTCATCGGAGACTTCTCTATGCCTGGACCCGCGCGGGATTACACCGATTTACTTCTCTCACGGGGGATCATTTCCCTAGAGCAACTCAACGAAGCCAGATCGTTTGCCAGGAAAGAAGACAAACAAATCGGGGCGATGCTCACAAGCCTCGGTTACGCCACGGGCGAAGAGGTCACCCAGGCACTCGCGGAATTCCATCACTTTGAATACGTCGATTTGCAGGCGATCCGGATTCCCGACCAAGTCATCGAACTGGTTCCCGAATCGGTAGCCCGCGAAAACAAAATCATTCCGGTCTCCGACGAAGACGACACAATCAAGGTGCTGGTGGCCGACCCGTTCGATATCGAGACGATCGAAAAGCTTCGCTTCATCCTAAACCGCAAGGTCGAAACGGCCCTGGCACCCTTGGAGCAGATCCAGGAAGCGATCAACCGTTACTACGGTCAAGTCGGCGAAGAGTCCGCCGACTCGATGCTCCAAGAGTTCACCGACACGCAGATCGACTTTACCACCACCGAAGAAGACGGGATGGGGGACGGGGACGGCGAGGGAGACGACTCGGGCCCGGTGATTAAATTAGTTCACCTGATGATCCAAGAGGCCGTGCAGCTTCGAGCCTCCGACATCCACGTCGAGCCCTTTGAGGATCGGGTGCGGATCCGCTACCGGGTCGACGGTGTATTGATCGAGCGCGACAGCCCTCCTCGCCGATTGCTCGGAGCCATCCTTTCGCGGATCAAAATTCTCTCGAAGATCGACATCGCCGAACGGCGACGCCCACAGGACGGCCGGATCAAAATCACCGTTGGGGAAAAAGAGCTCGATCTACGCGTCTCGATCATTCCGACCAACCACGGACAGTCCTGCGTTATGCGACTCCTGGATCGCGACAACATCCGCGTAGGGGTCAAGCAACTCGGTCTCGGCGACCGCGACTTCAAGAACTTCTCCGGGCTCATTAAGCGGCCTAATGGTATCTTTTTGGTGACTGGCCCGACCGGTTCGGGCAAGACCACGACGCTCTATGCGGCACTCAACGCACTGAACCGCCCGGATCGCAAAATCATCACGGCCGAGGATCCCGTCGAGTACTACCTGCCAGGGATCAACCAGGTCGAGGTCCGGCACAACATCGGACTGGATTTCGCTCGCATCATCCGTGCCATGCTTCGTCAGGCACCCAACATCATCCTCGTCGGTGAAATGCGAGATACCGAGACCGCTCAGATGGGTATCCAAGCCAGTCTAACTGGACACTTAGTATTCAGTACGCTACACACGAACGATGCGCCTAGTGCTGTGACACGGATGACGGACATGGGGGTGCCAGGGTATATGGTCGCAAGTTCCGTGATCGCGGTCTTGGCGCAGCGGTTGGTCAGGAAGATTTGCACCCGGTGCAAGTACAGCACGACCCTGAGCGAAGCGTTGCTCGAAGAAGCTGGACTTCCACCCGAAATCCTGCCCTATGCGAAGTTCGCCAAGGGCAAAGGCTGCCCGTACTGCCAGAAGAAGGGCTACAGGGGCCGGATCGGAATCTATGAGCTAATGCTCATCAACGGCAGGATCCGGGAGATGATGTTCGCCTCGAAATCGTCGGCCGATCTGCGGACCGAAGCGATTATCGGCGGAATGACGACCTTGTACTGCGATGGATTAAGAAAAGTGATCAACGGCATATCGACACTCGACGAGGGCTACCGATCGGCCAAAAAAACCGAGCAGGAGCACATCGCGATTGCTAGGGTGACCAAGGAGATCCTCGAGGGTGCGGCCCCGGCCCCAACCCCAGGCTAGACTCACACTAGACTCACGCCAGCACGGCAGTCGGCTCGGTTTTTTACGGTTCCTAAACCATTGCTAGCCCTGGCCTTGAGTACAATAGAACTGCACAACTGAATCGAGGAACGCAAGTGCCTCATGGGGCCGAGCAAGCCTTGACCCCAATCCCGTTCCAAAACAACGTATCACTCTTATCAAAACTCTCATCGAATCACCGTTATGGCAACAGTCTTAATCGATAAGCTCCTCCAGGCGGCCGTCAAGCAGGGGGCCAGTGACATCCACATTGTCGTTGGGCAACCGCCGGTATTTCGGCTTCATGGTCGAATGCGCAAGCTGGAGACCAAGGTGCTTGAAGCCGACGACACGATGCAGTTGATGAAATCGATTGCACCGGAGCGATGCCAGAGAGAGTTGCAGGAGGTCGGTTCGGCGGACTTTGGATTTGCCTTCGGCACCTTGGCGCGGTTCCGGGTGTCGATTTTCAAGCAGCGCGGGTTTATCTCGATGGTGCTGCGTCAGATCCCCAACGACAAACTCAGTCCCGAGCAGCTTGGGCTCCCCGAGTCGGTCGTCAAGATGGTGCTGCGGCCGCGCGGTTTGGTGCTGGTAACGGGCCCGACCGGATCGGGCAAAAGCACGACATTGGCGAGCTTGATCGACTATTTGAATATGAATCACGATCACCACATCATCACGATTGAGGATCCGATCGAGTTTTATCACGAGCACAAAAAGTCGACGATCAATCAGCGCGAAGTGGGGGTGGATGTTCCGAGTTTCTCCGAGGCGATCCGAAGAGCCTTGCGTCAGGACCCCGACTGCATTCTGGTCGGTGAGATGCGGGACTTGGACACGATTTCAGCGGCGATCAGCGCTGCGGAAACCGGGCACATCGTCTTCGGAACGTTGCACACCAACAGCGCCCAGGGAACCGTCAACCGCCTGATCGATGCCTTCCCCGGCAATTTGCAGGATCAGATTCGCACCCAACTCTCGACGAGTTTGCTCGGCGTGGCCGCTCAGACTCTGATCCCCAAGATCGGCGGAGGCCGCTGTGCAGCTTATGAAGTCCTGGTCGTCACTCCTGGTATCGCCAACCTGATCCGCGAGAACAAGACGTTCCGTATCGGATCTGCGATCCAGACGGGTGCCAAGTTCGGGATGCAGTTGATGGACGACTCGCTGTATAACCTTTGGCGGGATGGCAAGGTCGAGATCGAGGACATTTTGTCCAAGGCCCACCGTCCGGACGATTTGGCCAAGCGGATCGTCAATGCGCGACGCGGGGTCGAGGACGAGAAACCCGAGGATGATTTCGACCACGGCAGTTGATGCACCGATGCCCCGGATTGAGATAGACGAGTCACGAAACGTTAGCCATTAGCCTTTAAGTCATTAGCCTTTAAGTCATTAGCCTTTAAGTCATTAGCCTTTAAGTCATTAGCCTCTAGCCTTTAGCCTTTAGCCTCTAGCCTTTATCGAAGAAGCCCACGCATGTCTCAGCGAAAAATCGGCCAGATCTTTGTCGACATGGGGTTCATCACCGATGAGCAACTCGTGCTCTTGCTCGAAGAGCAACAGCAGCAACCCGGAGCCTTGTTGGGCAAGTTGGCCGAGGACATGGCGTTGATCACCGACGAGCAGCTTGCCCAAGCCCTCGGCGAGCAGATGAACATGAAGGTCGTGACGCTCGGAGATGACCCGATCCCCAAAGCGTTGCTTGAGAAACTCACCGATGTGATGGCGCAGCTTTACCGGGTTGTGCCGGTAAAGTTCGATGGCAGCCGCCTGACGATCGCCACGTGCGACCCACAGAATTTGACCGTCCAGGACGAGCTTCGAACCTTCCTGGGATTGGATATCGAGATGGTCGTGGCCACCGAGCGGGAGATCAAAGCGACGATCGATCGCTTCTACTCGCCAGAGTCCTTGAGCGTCGAGAAGATCATCGCCGATTTGAACGACGACGAAGAACTCTTTGCCGCTGCGAGCAAGTTGCAGGGGGACAAGTTCGACCTCGACGGTGCCGAGGCTTTGGCCGACAGTGCTCCGGTGCGAAAACTATTGAACCTTGTCCTTTTGCTTGCGATCAAAGACCACGCTAGCGACATCCACTTCGAACCTTTCGAGGACGAGTTTCGGATTCGGATCAAGGCCGAGGGGGTCTTGTACGAGATGGTCCCTCCACCGCGTCACTTGGCCTTCGCCATCACGACCCGGATCAAGGTCATGGCCAATTTGGACATTGCCGAGCGCCGCATGCCCCAGGACGGTCGGATTGAATTGATGGTCGGTGGACACCCGATCGACCTGCGGGTGAGCGTCTTGCCGACAATGTTTGGCGAGAGTGTCGTCATGCGGATTTTGGACCGTTCGGTGGTGAATTTGTCGCTCGACAAAGTCGGCATGGACGAGACGACCAAGGAGAATTTCCGGCGGGTCATGAGGCGGCCAAACGGCATTGTGCTCGTGACGGGCCCGACAGGTTCGGGCAAGACCACCACGCTCTACTCCGCGTTGTCGGAGATGAATGAAATCGCCGACAAGCTCGTGACGACCGAGGATCCGGTCGAGTACGACATCGACGGGATCGTGCAAATCCCGATCGACCACAATATTGGTGTTACGTTTGCATCGTGCTTGCGAGCGATTTTGCGTCAGGATCCCGACATCATCCTCGTCGGCGAGATCCGGGATATCGAAACGGCTGAGATTGCAGTCCAAGCGTCCCTGACCGGGCACTTGGTCTTTAGCACGTTGCACACCAACGACGCTCCGAGCACGATCACGCGGATGAAGGACATGGGGATCCCCACGTTTTTGATCACCGCGACGGTCGAAGCGATCTTGGCTCAGCGGTTGGTCCGACGGATTTGCACCAAGTGCCGCGAAGAGGTCGAGCCTCCGTTGGAGCTTCTCTACGAGATGGGGATGGAGAAGTCTGACATCAAGGACCAAAAATTCTACCGGGGCAAGGGTTGCGACAATTGCAACAACACCGGCTACAAGGGTCGAATCGGTCTCTTCGAACTGATGATCATGAACGACGAGATGCGAGAAATGATCCTCAGGAACGTCACGACCGATGAATTGCGAGCCAAGGCCGTCCATTACGGAATGATCACGCTTCGAGATTACGGCAAGCAGTTTGTATTCCAAGGCCACACGACGGCCGAAGAGGTGGTTCGTGAGACGGTCCATGACGGTTGATCGATGGTCACGGTTGATTTTTCAGCCGTATTTTTTTTCAGCAGTTTGTTTTTTTGCCAAGCCGCCAGATTTTAAGCTCATTATTAGATTTTTAGCCCCGGGGCTCGAATAGTAATTACGAGCCCCTTTTAGCTTTCACCCAAACATTACTTTCGTCCACCACTTCCCAGCAGGGGATACCACCATGCCAATGTACCAGTTCGAGGCCATGGACCGCACGGGCCAAGAAATCAAGGACGTCATTGAGGCTCCAAGCGAAGAAGAGGCACAGAACACCATCAAGGGGATGGGTTACTTTGTCACCAAGCTTTCGCTCAAGAAGGGGACGGCCCAAGCAGCCGGGGCCGGGGTCAAGAAGAAACGCCCCTTTGCGATCGGTGGGGCCAAGACCAAGCATATCTGTACGTTTACCCGTCAGTTGTCGATTCTCCAGGACGCCGGTTTGCCCATCCTTCGATCCCTCCGGATCCTCGAAAACAACATCAAGGGTGGCAAGCTTAAGAATGCCCTGATGGACGTGTGCGACGAGATCGAGACCGGATCGACGCTCTCCGAAGCGATGTCGAAGTGCCCTAAGGTATTCAGTCGTTTGTACGTCAACATGATCAAGGCCGGTGAGGCCGGTGGTGCCCTGGAGACGATTTTGCAGCGGCTGGCCGAGTTTCTCGAACGGAGCGAATCGCTCAAACGCAAGGTCAAGGGTGCGATGATCTACCCGGTCGCCGTCGTTTCGGTCGCCGTCTTGATTTTGGCCGGTATCATGTACTTCATCGTTCCAACGTTCAAAAAGATGTTCGATGAGTTCGAGCTGAAGTTACCTGCGCCAACGGTCTTGCTCATGGCCATGAGCGATTACGTCGTAGGGTACTTCTGGCTGATGATTTTATTGCCAGTGGTCATTTGGCTCGTCGGCAAGTTGATCCGCAAGTTCAAGCACGGCCGCATGGGCTATGACATGTTCATCATCAAGGTTCCGATTTTCGGAAGTCTTATTGAGAAGAATATCCTGGCTCGAACCACGCGGACCTTAGGGACACTGGTCACCTCCGGCGTTCCGATTCTCGAAGCGATCAACATCACCCGGGAGACCTCCGGCAATGCGATGTTCGAGCGGATCTTTACGAAAGTCAACGATGCGATCCGCGAAGGTGAAACGATCGCCAAGCCGATGAAGGAGAATTCGTACTTAGGCTTCCACCCCATGTCCTTGTTTTATTGGGTGTGGATGGGGATGTTCCCCGGGATCATGATGCTCTCGGTGGCCGTTACGGCCGGCCGGGGCGCGGGCAAGTCGACCGACGGCGGCCCGTCGAAGAATGCCGGTGGAGCCGGACAGCTTTTGGTCATGAGCATCGGAACGATCGCCATCGGTGCGTTCATTTGTGCGGCTCTCTATGCGCTCAAAACTCGGTCGCGGGTGATCGACGACTTGGTCGTCAACATGATCGACGTGGGTGAAGAGACCGGGGAACTCGACACGATGCTCTATAAGATCGCCGACAACTACGACGAAGAGGTCGCCGTGATGACCGAGGGTTTGACCAAGCTGATCGAACCGTTGCTCATCGTGTTTCTTGGGGTCGCTGTCGGATTCATCGTCGTATCGTTGTTCATGCCGTTGATTTCGCTGATCACGAATTTGAGCGGTGCGAAGTAGAAATAGCTCTTACTTAGCTACTCTGAAGTAGCTTCCCAGGGGCGAGCCAACCAGTTGCAAGTCAACCAGTTTTGGGGGAAAGACTCATGACCATCGGATCGAAGAGAATCGGATCGAAGCACAGAGCAACACAGGTTGCTGGGAGACTTCATCGAGGTTTTACGCTCGTGGAGTTACTGATCGTCATGGCGATCCTCGGGATCCTTGCGGGCCTATTGGCCTGGGGCGTCAATGCGGCTCGGGTATCGATTCTCAAGCGGGCGCAAGCCTTTGAGGTCCAGTCGATCGCTTCGGCCGTCGAAGCTTACAGGACCAAGTACGGGGATTACCCTCCGGACGGGAGCTCGTGGCCTGTCATGGAAGCGCATTTGCGCAAGGCGTTTCCGAATATCTTGGTATCGGAGTTGGCTCTGTTGAATCCGGCGTTATCTACGGCCAACGGGTACATTCGCAACGACAACGATTTGACGGAATCGCATCCGCACTTGGCGCGGTATATTTCAACGTCGCCGGGTCTGCGCAGTGGGCGGGTGTTCGATGCGGCCGAAGCGTTGTTGTTTTTCCTCGGCGGATTTAGCTCCGATCCGCAGCGACCGATCACCGGCCCTGGAGGTCCGCTGAAATTGAATCCGGTGGTTGGTGCATACATCTACAACACGCAACGAGAGAATGCGTTTTTTGAGTTCAAGATTGGGCGATTGACGCTCGACCCGAACACCGGTGCATCGAACGACGAGGCGGTCTACTCCGAGGGAGTTCCTAACGACTTGATGCCCGTGTATGTCGGAAACGGG
>JAJTFB010000124.1 GCA_021300015.1 Pirellula sp.
TTGAGGAATGTCGGCAACCGAACGGACGACGACATGGGCACCTTGGGCTAGGAAGCTCTCGGCGATGCGATCGAGTCTGATACTCAAATCTTCAGGATCTAGCGACTCGCACTCCGATTGGCTTAGTCCCAGTGCGTTGCCCGTTTGGGCTACGGCGATGGTCCAGCAGCCCGCATGCAATCCCGATTGAATCCCTGCGATCGAATCGTCGACGACCGCTATTTTGGACATCGGGTAGATCCCGAGCTTCTCGGCCGCTTGGTAGACTTGCCAGGGAGCCGGTCGTCCTGCGGCGACTTCGTCGGAACATACCGTCACCTGCGGCGCATAGCCTTGGGTATTGGCCAAGGGTTCGACCACGTCCATCAATTCCCGGGTGTAGCCGGTCGTCGAACCGATCCGGAGCCCCCGTTGACTCAATTCTAGGATCGCTTGGGAAACCCCTGGAATCACGTCTGAATGTTTGCTCAACACGCTCTTTTGGAGTGGTAAGAAACTCGAGTACATGTCCTCGACATCTTCTTGGCTCGATGGCCTTCCGAATCGTTTTTGCCAGAGTGACTGGATACGGTCCATGCTGAGCATCGCGCGAATATGATCGATTTTGGCCTGACCCATCGGTCCTCTGGCCTCGGCTTCGCTCACCTCGATGCCTAATTGCTCGAATACTGCTCGAAACACTTGCACCGGTGCGAGACTTCCGTAGTCGATCGTTGTTCCGGCCCAGTCGAGGATGATCCCTTGGAGGTTCTCGATGGCGAAGGATGCCGCTGGGGATCGCCAGATGGGGTTCATTGGGTTCTTCTTTTGTTGGTTTTTAATTAAAACGCAGGGTGCGACGCTGGCGCGTCGGAGGGAACGATTGGGGACAATCGTTCTACCAAGGGTGACGCTGACGCGTCGGAGGGAACGATTAAGGACATTCGCTGTCCCAACGTTCCCAAGCATCTTGAGCTAGTCCGAACGAAAGGGTCATGCCATTTCCTCCGAGTCCTGTGAATATCCTTACCCCGGGCGCAACGACTTGTTCGTAGACCAAGCCTTCGGAATACTTGGCGTAGATTCCCTGCCAACGCGCTTGGAGCTCCCAGGAAGGAATTTGGATGATCTTCCGGAGTTCCCGGAGAATTAGCGTATCGATATCGCAGGTGTCGAAGGGCTCGATTTCATCACCGTATTGGTGCGAATCCCCGAGGACGACTTGGCCCAAGTGGTTTTGTGAGGCCATCACGTGAATCCCAAGCCGATCGAGTTCGGGGGCCTCGGCGGCAATTCTCTGTTGCAAAGCGCTAAGGGTCGGACAGTTTCGGAAATTCGGGTAATGCCTTAGAGTCAGTCCTCCTGCAAGATGCGGGCCTATGCGATACGCGTCCGGTTGCTCAATGGTCCTCATCATGTGGAGCTTGCAGGCTCGAATAGGAACACCTCGGTACGCCTCTGGGAACAAGCTTGCGAAATCGTCTCCTGAGCAGATCACGATTTGATCGAACGGATGCGAACTACCATCGGCCGTGCGGATCGAGCCGCTTTCCACGTGGGTCACGGCGGTCGAAAAGTGGAAATCGACGTCGTAGGTTCGATGTAGCCAATTCGGGATGGAACGAACGGCCGAGGTTGGGTCGACGCAGCATTCGGTTTGGCTCCAAAGACTGCCGAGCAAGCCGAAGGGATTGGCTGCTGGCGACTTGGCGAGCGTTTCTTTTTGGTCGAGCAAACGCAGGTGTTCCCCGCGTGGACCGTGTCGGTGCTCGGCGTAGTATTCCTGGAGGACTTGCCACTCGTCGGGTTGATGCGCCAGGTGCAAAGAGCCGCAGGGTTGGATCCAGAAACCGGCTTTTTGTGAAGCTTCGAGCCAACGCTCTCGGGAATTCATCGCGATGGTTTGGATCGAATCGGGTTGGCCGATGACCCAGACCATCCCGAAATTGCGGATTGAGGCTCCCGAGGCGCGGGCGGATCGATCGAAAACCGTTACACGGTAGCCTCGTTGGGAGGCAACCCAGGCGTGAGCAAGTCCGGCGATCCCTGCTCCGACAATCGCTAGGCGTTTGGCCTGTGCCTTGGGTTTGTTTTCCATGCGAATGACTCACATCGATCCGAGAGAGTTTATACCGTTACGGTCCGTTTCTCTGAGAGCCGTTTGTTTCCGGCTGCATCGACTGCTTCGATCTGAATCTCGTAAACACCCGAGGCCAGATCGACTTGCAGGCGCGTATCGGAGAGTCCTGATCGCAATGGGGTCAGGGGACCGCCGCTGGTTCCTAACAAGACATTGTACCGAGCTCCGGGGGCCGATGCTGACCAGACGGTTCGCAGTTGGCCGTTGCTACCGACAAGTGAGATGAAGGAAAACGGATCCAAGTGGTCCTTCAAATTCAAGAATCGTTTCTCCATGGAGCTGGAAAAACCATTGCCTGAACGGGTCGAGAGGGAGAGCAAATGCGTTCCATCAGGGATGATTCCAAAGAGGTCGGAAAAGACTTCATCGGTGATCGTAAAGGAGCCATCGTTGGTAACAAATTGTGAGATGTCGAGACGATCCGAACCGTTGAGGGATGCGAAAAGGGATCGCGTGTTGCCGAGGATTCGACCGGTAACGGTTCGATCGGCGGTGATGCCGGAGTTTCCGCCCGACTCGACCATCGCGAGATCTCCGATGGGATCGACGCGACCGGAGGCCGTGGTATTCAGGTGGTCGATCACGATGAGCACATCGAGGGGCGAAATAGTCCCGTCGCGATCGACATCGAAATCGAGGACGTAGGTTCCACCACCTGTGTTGATGCCATTGATCAGTACCAAAACATCGAGTGGGGAGACCGACGTGTCTCGATCGGTGTCCATGGCTGAGACCCAGTTCTCGTTCGACCTCGTTTCGGGCGTTACGGCGATGGCAAAACTGGCAGTGCCGAGGATTTCGCCTGCCGCTTTGGCTGTGAGTTTCATGGTGTAACTGCCTGCATTGGCAAAGCTCACCTCGGGGATCGACAAGTTGGTCGGTCCGGACAGATTTCGGTCGACGGTCCCGTCCCCATCGAGATCGATTTCGTATTGGAGGATTTGCGGAGCATTGCTCAGGCCGGTTACGGTGGCTTGGAACGTGTATTTTTGCTTTGCCAAAAGCAGGTTACTGCCGATGATCTGGACCGTCGCTCGAGGGGCCGGGTTAAGGACCGGAAGGTTTCCTGAGTTGTACGAAAGTCCGGCTGCGTTGGTTCCTACCGCGGCGGTTTTGGAACCCGTAACGAACACCTCATAGAGTCCGTCGACGAGGAATCCTTGGTTGTCGACGAGTGAGCCGGTGAACACGAGATCGACGACCGATTTGCCCTCGATTAGGGTTCGCGTTGCGATGTAGGGTACCGCGACGAATCCAACATCTTTCTTGACGACGCTGATCGCATCGGGTGCGAAGGTTCCGAGTTCTGCATCCCAACCGAGCCGAACGTTTTTGATGCGTTCGGAAAGGGGTTGCCCTGTCGAGTCGGAAATCGAGATGACTTCAGGTCGATTGGCGATATTGACCCTCAGGGAGCGGGTCAGGACTGGAGGAGGATTGAGGGACGCATCGGTCAGTCGCACAGTGACATCGTAGAACGGTTTGAGTTCGAAGTTCAGAGGCGATCCGGCCTTGAGTCGGAGCAGGGAGTTGACGATCTCAAAGGAACCGGCGTCGGGGCCTTCGAGTGTCAATTCGTTGCTGCCTGTCGAATCGTCGATGACAGCGATTGTCGCGACGGTTTGACCGGGAGAGAGGCCGTTGGTCTCGTTGATTTGGGTCGCTGCGCCGTTGAGTCGCAGATCGACCGGTGGTTCGTTGACATCGCCGATGTTGAGCGTGAAAGTGGACTGAGCATCTGGGATCCCTGGGAAGGCCGCATCGTCGACTTGGACGACGACGCGGTAGCTTGTTTTGGTTTCAAAATCCAAGGGGGTTGCGGATTGGAATTGGAGTTGGTTGCCGACGATTTGGAAGAAGCTCGCATCGAGTCCTAGTCCCAGCGAGAAAACGTTGTTGCCGATTGCATCATCGGAAGCTGAAAAATTCGCAACTCGAATGGCGGTGTTGACCGGGGTTGTCTCAGGGAGTGGGTTGACGACGTTGGAAAAGACGATTCCGGTCGGCTTCTCGTTGACATCTCCGATCGCTAGATCGAATCCGACGCTTGCATCTGGGGTCGAACCGAGAGTGGGATCATCGGCAGAGACGGTGACTCGGTAGACGCCTTTGGTTTCGAAATCCAGGGGCGAGGCGCTTTGGAATTTCAGTTCGTTTCCGATGAGGCTAAAGTGGGCCGCATCGGGACCCGAGAGGGATAGTGTGTTTGTGCCGAGGGCATCGTCGATGACCGAGACGGTCGCCACGGTAATCGGTAGGATCACGACGGTGGTTTCGGAGATTGGAACAAGGTCTTTGAAGCCAACGCCCGAGGGGGCTTCGTTGAGATCTCTGAGCGTCACGAGGATGGAGGCGGTGCCTGAGAGTGGGGGGCTGGCTTTATCCCGGACCACGACAGGAACGCTGATGACGGGTCTGGTTTCGTAATCGAGCAATGCGGGGGAGGCGACGGAGATCCGTCCTGTGTTCTCATCGATGCTGAACATTCCGGCGGGGGCACCGGCCCCGAGTTGGTAGAACAGTTGTCCGTTGATTCCAGCGTCGGGATCCGAGGCGAGCACGGTTGTGACAAGGGTCCCGATCGGAGCGTTCTCGTCAATCGTGGCGTTCCCATTTTGGGCGCTTGGGGCTTCGTTGCGATCGAGGTTGACGAGCTTGATGAACTTCCTAGCCGAGCCGGGGATGGCAAGCGAGTCGCGGGCTTCGACTTCGATGTTGAGTTCTTTGGTGGTTTCAAAGTCCCAAGGCGCGTTGCCGGTGTAGCGGATTTCGCCGGTGATTTGATCGATGCTGAAGGGTCCGGAGTTGCTTGTGAAGCGGTAGGTCAGGGATTGACCGGCGTCTGGGTCGCTTGCGAGGACCGTCGCAACGACGGAGTTTGCAGCCGGATTTTCCTGGATATTAAATTGTGAGGAGAGGATTTCCGGGGGAAGGTTTTGTTTGTAACCGAACGTCAGGTCCCGGAGGTGTTCCGAGCGGGTGACGGTCAGCGGTGTGGTCGAATTGGGGGTGATTGGGATGAGGTTTCCAGGGTAATTCGCGACGGTCAATCGGTAGGTGCCGGTGGGGACTTCATCGATACGAAAGCTACCGTCTGCGGCCGAGTTGGTTTGGAATTCGGGGTAGGAGTATCGAAGTTTGTCGAAGGGTCCAAAGGGGCTCGAATCGGTCGGAGTTGTATCGGTGTAGATGATTGCGTATTTGATATCGGCGTTGGGGCGAGTAAAGCCGATGGTTTGTCGAGCCGTGCCGATCAGCGGACTGGTCTGTCGGACACCGAGCGACTGATTGTTCTTGTCGAAGATTTCGATGCGGCCGTAAGAAGGTCTGAGGGTTTCGGCGGCGATCGCTTCGATGGAGATCGCATTGGCTTCGCGATAGAACATGACCTTGAGTCGACTGCCGTCGTCGTACCAGGGGATCCCTTCGCTGGAGAGGACTCGGATGGGGTTGCCGGCATTGTCGTTTGTCTGAGTGGTGCGGACGGCAAAACCGATATTCTTATTGTTGGAATTTGCCACGGTCAGGGTGGCGTTTGGAAAGGCGTTGGCGAGTTCTGCGCCGAGCGTTTGTTGAGCGGCGATGACATCGATCGTGGTGCTATCGCGCAGGCCGTTGTCGTTGCGGTCGGCAAAGACCGTGACGTTGGCGATGGGTGAATCGCTGGGTGTGATCTGCCCATCGCGATCGGCATCGATTCTGGTTTGGCCGAGAAAACCGCCGCCGAAATTGTAGGTTCCTACGTGGTTGGTCGCGCGGCCAGAGTAGACCAATGGGCGCGGGTCTCCGAAGGTCCCATAGGTAAACCGGTATTTGGAATTCGCGTTGAGGTTGTCTTCGATGGTCGTACCGCAGACCCAGTCTTCTGTCGCGTAACCTGAAGAGCTACCGAGTCGGGCGACGTAGCCGATGTTTTCTTGGACGGTGTAGTTGCTACCTGCGGGGTATTGATGATCGGTCGTCAGGTGGGAGAAGGTGATTCGTCCGTAGGACCAACCGGGGGAGGAAAAGCCCATCATGGCGACTGAATCGTAGGTGGTCCAAAGATCGGCTCCGTTATCCAAGGAGCCGTCGTCGTTGAGGTCGTAGTCACGACCTGCGACCGGCTTGCTCGAAGCGCCGATGAGCAGAAACGACTGCGATCCGCTGATGAAGGAGAGTCGATCCGAGTTGCTCCACGCATCGGACCATCGTCCCTCGGGCAAGCCTGCAAAGCCAGTGCTTGTGCTAGCGAGCCGAGCCGATAGCGGGTCGATTTGGTAGGGGGTATCGAATTGAGTGACGGTTAAAAAACCGTTGGCACCGAAGGTCAGGTTGGACAGATCGATCAGGCTATGGAGGTGTCCGGGTCCGCCGGAGACAGCACCCCAGCCTTCTACGACGGCAAAGTACGTGCCATCGGGGATTGTCGAATTTGGGGCACCTCGGAGTTCGACGTATTGGTCCTTATCGCGATCTCCGAACAAGGGATCATCTTGGATCTCGCTGATGAACATCGCCGGGACGCCGAAGGCGAGGACTTTGCGGGACTCGAGGGCTTCGACAAGCGGTCGTCGTCGCCGGGCCTTGGATTCTTGCCGGCTCTTAGATTTTCGTTGGGAGTCGAAGAGTTTTTTTGCCAATGCCGAGAGGCGGACCGAGAAGGAATTGCGCATGGTAAAGGGTCGGAGTGGGAAAAGATCCGCAAAGGAAATCGAACGTTAAGTTTGGTGTGTGTGTTCGAGGAGCAATATAACGATTTTGACGACGGAAATAAATTCGAATCCTAGGAATTCGATGGGGTCCGTCTAGATCGCCGATGGGGTCGATGGACTGGTATTCGGGGTAGAAAAATAGCCGAGCAGTGCGCCTGCAATGGCGCTTGTCAGGTGTCCGTCCCAGGAGACGTGGGGACCGACCGTCGGCAGGACGCCTGAGAGGAGCGTACCGCCGTAGAGGAATCCAACGAGCAGAGCGGCTAACGCGGGTCCGAATCGGCCTTGGCGAAACCCTGCGGCCATCAGGTAGGCGATCAGTCCGTAGATCAGTCCGCTTGCTCCGACGTGCACGGCAGGTCTTCCGAAAATCCAGAGCAGGAGGCCTCCGAGGAGGACGATCTGCAGGACGGTTGCCCAGGCTTTTGGTTGGGTGGCCAGCAGGAGAGCCAGCAGGACCATCACGGGTAGGAAGTTGCTCAGCAGGTGTCCTAGATTTGCGTGCAGAAACGGTGAAAAGAGGATACCCCAAATACCCTGGATTTCTCGCGGGATGATTCCCCAGCGGTTGAAGTCACCTGGCAGGATCCGATCGGCGATGAAAACGAGCCAAAGGGTAGCGGCGAAGACTCCGAGCCTTGCGCCGGAGAGTTTGATTTGATCGAGGCTAGAGGTTTCCACGTCGTCGGTTCCCGATGGGTCGGTTAGAAGCCTTGTAGTTGCGCTAATCGCATGTTTCGGAGTTTCAATCGATGTTTTCCCTGGATTTTCGTACTCGTACTCCGCGTTAGCAGTACTCGTACTCGTACTCGAAGATACGGCATCGAGTACGATAAAAGTCAAAACATCGCAGTTTCAAAAGTCAGAGGCAGGGGTAGTCAAAGCGTTAAGTATAACGATACCGTAGGATTAGGAAGGCCGATGGCGCATAATGGTGGCGAACGATCCGATCGTCCCCACCCCTCTTGTTGACGGCACCTGAACATGAGTCCATCGAGCGACCGAAACTTTCTATTTGCGTTGGTTGCTTACCAAAATGGCTATGTCACGATGGAGCAGTTCTTTGAGGCATCGCAGGCTTGGAATCGCGACCCGAAGCTCGACATTGGCAGCATACTTGTCGAGCGAAAGTTTCTCGATGACGTGGAGCGGTTCAATATTCAGGGGATTGTCGAGGACCGTTTGCGTCGTCAGGGGGGCTTGGACAATAGCCTGAGTTTTGTCGTTGAGAACGGGAGCATGCCTGAGGGTCAGGAATTGCCGGAGGATTGGCAAAAGAGGATCGAGCAGATAACAAAGATCATCCCCGAGGGAATGGGTACGGGG
>JAJTFB010000022.1 GCA_021300015.1 Pirellula sp.
TATCCTCGGCCAACATCGAAACCTTGAGCCGCTCGATCGTTCGGTGGACATGCGTATCGCCACTGAACCAGCCTTGGCTGGCCATGTCGACCCAACGCTTCAACCGGATCTCTATCTCCGGTGTCTGATCCCCGACGGTGATTTGCTGGATCGAAGGAAAATACTCCTTGCCCCGTTCGACCGTCACGGTGTACTTA
Source organism: Pirellula sp. (assembly GCA_021300015.1). Lineage (GTDB taxonomy): Bacteria > Planctomycetota > Planctomycetia > Pirellulales > Pirellulaceae > JBKCUI01. Next base: position 198 of record JAJTFB010000022.1, read on the forward strand.
CCAGGACCAAGCCTCAGCGAGAATCGATGCGCTGAGATGCTCGTATGGTATTCGTTCGATCGGGGATTGATCCAGTTTTGCTTTTCGTACCGAATGGCTTCCCCTCGGGAGTCGGCTGCCTCGGCAAAATGCCAGCCCCCCGATTCACTCTGCACATAGATTCGAGCCGCGACCGGAGAACCTGTTTGATCATCGACGACTTGGCCATGAATCACTCGCTCCTCGAGAACGTTCCATTGCTTCTCGATGCGTGTTAGCTCTGCATCGATATCGGTACCTTGATAGAACGAGAGCCGTCCATGGACGTACTGGGTCTGGCCGGATTCAAGATTCGGGAAGATCGGATCGGAGTGCAAGCATGGGCATGGAGCATTTCCCCATGTTCGGTGGTTGGGCTCAAAGCCCAGGATCACCCATCGATCCGCGTTGGAATTGCGGCATGCGGCAAGCGATCGGCGGAAGATCTTGTTGTCATTGGTCTGCTGGTCGAAATCCTTGCACCCTTTGAGCATCGCACACATCTGCACCCGCAAATCCGATAGCGTCTCGGAGGTGCCATTGGTCAGCGACATTCGGATCGCTAAGTGGTCTCGATGGGGTGTCGCGAGAATCTCATAAGCGATCTTGTTGGGCAACTCTCTTCGAAGGAAATAGCTTCCGTCGGGTTTGCGTGTCCATTCCAATCGATCGAGCTTAGTCCCCTGCTTGTCCCAGATCGTATCGATGTGGGTATGGGCTAGATACGTTAAGCCCAGATTCGACCAAAGGGCTTCGGGCGCATCGAGTACGACATAGCTCCCCGGATCCCAAGGAGTAAAGATGCTGAGTTTGGTCTCTCGCTGAGGATCGATGGCGCCGTCGAGGAACCCTATTCGTGGATGCCTTCCCCCTGGATAGGGAAGCACGAAAATCGGAGGATCTACCTCCGCAAGAGGCTTGGTCTTGGGCGATATATTCCACTCCAGGAGCGCTCGGTCGAGGCTGTCGGGCGCAAGTCCCGTTACCTGCATGATCTCCTCCCGTGAATAGTTATGGTGCCAGACCATATTCTCCAACCAATGGCGTAGCTCCGTGGGATCCTGGCTCGTGCGAGTCTGACCCAGCACCGAACTGACCAGGACTCCGGTAAGCAGTGCGAGCGGAACGCAGCAAGCGAGCGATCCTAGCGGGTTAGCAAATGAGCTTGGTCTTGAAAGCATAAAGCGACCTCCGGTTCGGAGATTTATAGATTGGAGAGAATAGAACGTCAGGAATGCGGACGGATTGGAATTACTTCGGCTCGACAGGTGTCTCGATCAACCGCTTGGCCTCGCCGAGCAAAAAGTCAGCATCTGTAAACGGCTCGTACCCGATGTCCTGCCAACGAATTCGACCTTGGCCGTCGACGAGGATCGTTCCATGGAGTGCTTGGCCCTCGAAATCATCGAAGCATCGGAAGCTTTTGAAGACATCCAAATCGGAATTCGCCAGCAATGGGATGTTCATGGTTCCGTCGAATCGCTTGAGTCCATCGCGGAGCGAGGCTTCATCCTCGGTGCTGATACCGACGAGTTGTATCCCCGCTTTTTGGAATTCAGCAACCTTGGGCGAAAACGCTTTGAGCTGCTCGGTGCAGTGCAAGCAACCGAATCCGAGGTAGAGAATCATCACGTAGGGCTTGCCCCGCAGACTCGAGGAGGATCCGATGCTCTGCGCCGGCGGCTCGGAACTGGCCAACGGTTTTTGAGACTGGAACTCAGCGGCACCGAGACTCCAGGACGGGGCGATAGGAGGTGTCCAACGCACAGGTCCGAGCGAGTCGAGCGGCGGTCGATCCCCGAGGTCTTTGACCTGCGGAGCTTGGGTATCCCAGATGATTTCAGGTGCGACGGTCCCGGAGATCTGCTTGGCTTGATCGATCGCTTGGATACCGGGTTCGCTGGCCCATGCGAGTTTCGCACAACGCTCGAGCCCTCGCTTGCGATCCTGTTGCCACTTTTCTAGTTCCTTGGATTGAGGGTTGGCCTCAATGGCCCGATGGGCAACGATTGCCATCGAGGCGCTGGGCAAGACCTCTCCTTCGGCACCGTTGAATCCATCTCGGGCTTTGCGAACAGCGATCGCATGTTCGCCTGCGCTTTGAGCCCAAGCGATCCGTTGCCAAAGATCGATGGTGTCTCTGGCCTCGCTCGAGCGCCAAAGAGCTTCTCGGAAATCACCACGGTTGGCCGCCGCGTAGGCTTCGAGCGTATTGATGTACCCGGCGAGTCGATAGCTTCGGTAGTTTTTCTCGTGGATCTGCTTGAGTCGCTCGATTTGCTCCTGAGTTTTATCCTTGGACTTTTCCTCGTCGTAGTCTTGGGTAACGCGATCGACAAAGGGGAGATCCCTCTCTTCCCCCCAGGCATCTTTGGGAGCTTCGGTAGGTTCGAGGAGTTTCGGGGGCAGACGTTTGGCAGGCTGGCCGCTTGGCTCTGCAGCTTCGACCTCGATGAGCAGACTCCGTCGCAGTTCTTTCATCCCTTGAAGGATCGATTCGGCTTGTTGTTTATTTCCGGTTTCATAGGCAGCGATTCCTCGAAGCATTTGGACTTCGTCGGCCCGCGAGGTCCCTTCCTCAGCTTTCAAATAGACGCTATCGACCAACTCGGCGGCTTGGGGCCAGAGTCGATAGGTCCGGATCGCTTGCAATAGCCGTTGTCGACCGAGGTTCGAGCTGCCGTTTCCGGTTGTCGAATTGAATTTCGGATGCCTTGGGAGTTCGATCATGTTCTTGGCCAACGAGACGGCAGCCGAAGGCCGTCCGATGTTGAACCAATTGCGGATCAGCCATTCGTTGTTGTGGGCATAGTTGTGGATTTGGTCGGGCATGACCCGGTCGCGGATCATGTGCGCATGATCGACACGCGCAGAGGCCTCCTGCTGCCAAGCCGCATCGGCATAGCGATGGAGCCGTGAGTAGGTATGGCCGGGCATGTGCCACATGTGGGCGATTCCCGGCGCGCTCGGTCCGCATTCGGCTGCAGCCCGCAGCGCGAGTTTCTCTTTGCGGTAATCCCACAGATGGATTCGGAAATGGTGAGCGGGGTGACGCGGGTTGCGTCGGAAGATTTCCTCGAGCATCGAGTCGATGGCCGTGTAGCTTTGGATATCGTGCCCTTGGCTTTGGTTTTGCCATAGCTGCAGCACGAGCATCGCTTTGAGTTCGATTTCCTCGGGGTAGTCTTGAACGATCTCATCGAGCTCGCGAGCATAGGTTTTGAAACGCTCTTTGCGTTTGTCACGAACCTCATCGGTGACGGCTGGTTTCTTCTTGCTGGCCTTGGGGTCCTTCTTCGAAGCTTCTTTCGAGTCTTTGCTGTCGGCATCCTTCTTTTCATCCGGCGGTTTGGGCCAATCTTTGACCCGTTTGCTCCAGGCCTCGATGAGTCGTCGCTCCAGAGGGCTGGATTTCTCGATCCGTTTGACGGCTTGCTCGATGAAGCCGGCGGATCGTTCGGGGTTTTCGACGTTGGCACGGGCGATGCCCCAGTAGTGGATCGCGCGGTCCGGATCGATCGCGGCGGCTTGGCGAAACGATCGTTCGGCTTCGAAGTACCAGAACCCGTGCAACTGCGCGATACCCTGATCAAAGAACCGTTGCGCCATGGGGTTCTCGGTCGAGATCTTCCAATGGACGTTGCCCATCCCCTGCATCAGGTAGGCCGCCTGGCGGGGGCCTTCGTTGAACACGTCGGCATGGAACGAATGCCCTGGCGATTTGTCCTTGGCCGGATCGGGTTGGTCGTCGGTCCCAAAAACCAACGGCGGAACAAATAGGGTCCCGGCGGCTAGCGTGCGGGCAAGCAATTTCGAAAGTCTATTCGCTGGCATCGGTACATCCGGTAGGAGCGGTGGGGTATCTGGTAAGGTAGGCAGGTGGGCCAGTAGGCAATGGGTGATCGGTTCGCTCGCTTCGGACCCTTTAAAGTGCGTAGCACTCTGAGAGGACCTCAGCCAGCGGCCAATCGCAGGGCGATATAGAATGCATCGCGGTATTCGATCGGATTTCCTGGAGATCGTTGGTTTTGGGAGTTGGATTCCCAAGTATCGATCATCCAGGATTCCTGTTCTGGGAAATCATAGTTTCGAATAGGTTCGATCGCGTCATGACGGTGTTCGCTGGGCATAGGAATCCATCGGCTTTGGATCTCCTGCTCGATTCGAGCGATAAAACCGGACCGATCCTCACGATGCATCATCCAATTGTTGCGGACGATGTTGTCGTAGAGATCCCAGGAATGAAAAATTTCAACGCTCTGAAAAATTTCGAAGCTCTGGGGGTCGGTCATGATTTAAATCAATCCGATCGCTTTTCGACCGATCCAAAAGGCCGTCAGCAGAGCGACCATCAGGGCGACCAACCAAGGGTGAGACCATAGTGGGATCCGTCGGATGGTTGAGGGTGGTTGGGGAGCCATGCGAATGGCGTCCATCCACTGATCGGGTTCTTGGAGCGAAAGGGACTTTCCGCCGGTAAGGCGCGCCAGCTCGTCGAGGACTTTCGGTCGGGCCGCTTGGCCTATTCGCTCTCGCGATACTCCTTGGACGAAGAAGCTCGTCTCGAGTGTCTCGGCTGTCTGTTTGCACAAGAGCGTGACTTTGTGGGTTCCCGGTTCGGTCGTCTCGTAGCGTCCTTCGAAGGATCCCCAGCTTTCGGAACCGCCGCTTGCGAGTTTGATCGATTGCGATTTGCCCGATGGGGATTCGATGCGTGCAGTGACGTCTCCTTGTGCCAGAGGTTCGCCGCTGGTCTGCATGACGTTGGCGCGCAAGGTCAATGTCTGTCCGATGCTCGGTGTGTCGGGAGAAAAATAGAACCGCATCGACTCGCCTTTGGCCATATTGCGTTGGTAAGCCATCCAGCGGACGACCTGGCTCCAGAACCGATAGTGGTACTTGTCCTCGACCCCTTTTCGCCATCTCCAAACGCCGTCGGTGCCCATGAAGAGGACTTTGCCCGACCCGAAGGTTTTGGTCGCCAAAAGGGCCATGCGCCCTTGTTCTCCCGTAGCCGTTTCGTGGACGGCCAAGACTTCGACGCCCGCCTTGGCGCGCGCGACGGCCGTGTGCCATTGAAACCCAGGCAGATTCATCCAGACATCGACGTTGTCTTCGGCCGTATCGGCAAGTTTGGTCAGGAGACTTTTGCGCCCGGCTTCGGTCAACTCCATACGCATGGCGTTTCGGGTTCCGATTCCGTCGGGATTCGTCGGATCGAGGACCACGGGCATGAGAGGTTCGAGGGGTGTTTCAACCAAGCTGTGTTGGCTGCCTTGGGAGCCGGGCATGAAGACCAAACCACTGGCTTGGAATTCGACGAGGCCACGGATCATTTGGCACTGCTCTTGGGTCAATTGCCCTTTGTCGATTCCGACATCCCCGAGGAAGACCACGTCGTACTTGGAAAGCTCTTCGAGAGTTGCTGGGAATTCTTTGATGTAGTCTTTGCTCCCCCCGCCGACACGGTCTAAGTCTGGATGGAGGAGCAAGCATGAGACGTCGACTCCCGGATCGCGGGACAGGGCGTTTCGAAGGTACCTGTACTCCCAACGGGGTAGCGAGTCGATGACGAGAACTTTGAGTTTCTCTTGGCGGATCGAGATCGGCGAGGAGGCGGTGTTGTTCGAGGTGATGGTCTCCTCGGAGTGTTCGGGGATTTCGACGTTGATCGAAAAATCCCCTTCGGTCTTCGGAGTCCAGACGACTGCATCGGAGGTGCGGGACATGGCGCGCACGCGAACCTCTTTGGTCAATCGCTCACCGTCGGAGGTATTGATAACGATGGTCGATACGACATCGCGGGGCAAGGATGACTCGATGGTAAAGGGGATGCGAACCCCTTTCTTGACGATCCCAAAGGTTGGGGTGTCGATGCTCAGGAGTTCCAAGTCTGGGAGCCTCGTCGGGGATCCAACCGGCATGGCGAAGATCGGTGTTCCGAGGGTTCGGTATCGGGAGGTAACGCTCACGGGTGGCGCTCCGGCATTCCAATCCCCATCGGAGACGACCAAGACCCCCATGACGTTTGAGGCATTGTCGAGGACTGAGCCCAGGGGACTCGAAAGATCGGTCCCATCGACGACTCCTTGGGGCGGGAAGTCGCTGATCACGACGTTGGCTATTTTCGACAATTCGCTCCAGGACTCGGGCTTGGAAATCGCATCGCTTGCCGATTGCCGCGAAGTGGCCTTCTTGTCGATCACGACGTCTTGGGTCTGCATGCTCGGCGAGCGATCGACGAGGATGGCGAAGGTCGGTTTTTGGGTGGAGCGGAAGTCTTGGATCCACTCGGGTTGGTTCAGCAGGATTGCGCCCAGCAGGACCGCACCGCATCGGAGAAGTTCCAGGCCGATAATCCCTCGGGAGTAACCGCTGCGTCGGATCGCAAGCCATGAGAGGGCAAAGCAGATGGCGCAGGCCAAAACCGATGCGAAAACCAGCCAGGGGCTGGTGCTGAAGCTCAGCGATTGGTAAGCGGCAGTGGTCGCCGAATTCTCGGCGATCGGATCGGTGTTCATACCGCTAAAGTCTAATCGCTAGAGTCCCAAGTGGTATGCTCGATTCGCATTTCCGCCCCAGAAGTTGGCTTGCTGCTGGGGGGTTAAATCCTTGACCAAGACGCTCACCGCGGCAACCCAGTCGGCATACGAACTGCGGAGCAGACAGACCGGCCAGTCGCTCCCGAACATGAGCCGATCGGGGCCAAAGGCATCCAAGGCGACATCCCAGTAGGGTTTGAGCAGCTCGATGGTCCATTCCGGGTCCCTGACCTCGGTGACTAGGGCCGAGAATTTGCAATCGACATTGGGTCGTTTGGCTAGCTCCCGGAAGTCCTTTTCCCATTGCTTATCGAAATGGTTTGCCTCGATCACGGGCTTGGCGATGTGGTCCAAAACGAAAGGTTGGTTCGGATGCCGGTCGACGAACCGGATCGTCATCGGCAATTGCTTGCCGAAAACCAACAGATCGTAGACGAGTTTGAAGGATCGGAGCAAACGGATCCCTGCGTTGAAGTCCTCTCGGTCGAGGAATTTTTCGTCCGGTTCGTCTTGGACGACATGCCGAACGCCTTTCAAAAGCGTCTCGCCTTGAAAGGAATCGAGGACTTTGGCGATGGCCGGTTGGGCCAAGGGGACCCAGCCGACGACTCCACGGATCCAAGCGTTCTTTTGGGCGTAGTCGAGTAGAAATCGGGTCTCTTGGATCTCTTGGCGAGCTTGGACGCTGACGACATAGTCGATGTGGGTCGACTCGGTTTGCGCCAGCAGGTCTTTTGGGCCAAAGTCGCGGCGTAGGACCTGCATTTTCTCGCTGATCCAACCGTATTGCTCAGCCGAGTAGTTCCAGAAGTGGTGGTGGGAGTCGACGCGCATCAGGAGCCTGCAGTCTTTGTTTTGGATGTTGTTTTTTCGGAGGTTGTTTTTTCGATCGAAAGGATTTTTTCCAGACGGCGCAGGTGCCTGCCACCTTCGAACTCGGTCGCGAGCCAAATGCGTACCAAGTCGCTGACGGGCCGATCGCCGATCAGATCGCCGGCCAGACACAGGATATTGACGTCGTTGTGCCGTCGGCACATTTCGGCCATGACCTCGTCGGCGCAGGTCGCGGCGCGTACACCTTGGAATTTGTTGGCGGTGATCGCCATCCCGAAGCCGTTTCCGCAGATGAGGATCCCCCGTTCGACGAGCCCTTGCGCAACCTGCTTTGCCACTGCCACCGCAAAGTCGGGGTAGTCGACGGGTTGATCGCTATCGGTCCCGTAGTCGTCGACTTCATGGCCGTCGGCCATAAGCAACGTGATCAATTTGCCTTTGATTTGATAACCGCGATGGTCGCTTCCTACAGCGATTCGCATACTTGGACTCCCACTAGAGGTACACCTTCCCAAAACTAAAGACGGCATCGCCGCAGTCCGAACAGCCATCGAGTACGAGTACCGTTTCACTGAGTACGAGTACGAGGGAATTCGCTCCGCTGCGCTGGATGGGTATTATACTCAAGTTTCCCATCGAATGACCGAGGATGGGTCGAATCGGTCGAGCCAGGTGGAAGTATGCCGGTCTATCTGCTTGGCGCAATGCTCGTAGACTTCGATCGGACCGCCGAAGGGGTCGGAAATATCGCCCTGATCCCCTGCGAGCATGAAGACTTTGTCGGCATATTCGGGCCACTGCGAGCACAGGATGCTACGGTGCCGAAATCCCATAACGAGCACCAAGTCGGCTTGTTCAACCATGTACTCTTGGATCGGGGTGCTTTGGTGGCTCTCGAGATTCAACCCATAGTTTCGGATCGCTTGTCGGGCTCCACTCGAGGCAGGATCGCCCCCCATGGCGCTGACACCCGCAGAGGTCACGGCGATGGGGATCGAATCAGCGGTACCACCGAATCGATCGAGGATTTTCTTTTGCATCAACGCGGCAGCCATTGGGGATCGGCAAGTGTTCCCGGTGCAAACCAACAGAACGAGCAACTGGGAAAGGGCCTGGAGCTGCTCGGGGACCAATACCCCAGGCACTACGATCCGACCGACGGTCCCATCGATCCCGACAACCGTCGGCGCTCCGATTCCATCGATCGATCCGGTATCGATGACCACAAGCTCGACCTCGGTGGATTCGGGCAACTGCTTGACCTCCGTGATGACTCCCTGTTTGCTCTCTGGTTGTCTGCCCATCGGCAGTCCGCCGACCAGTGGTCCGGAAAAGAGTCGGGAGATGTATCCGAGTATTTCATTGCCCGGTTGCCAAAGCCGAACTTGGTGATCCTCGGTCTGGAGCCTACGACGGGTCGAATCGCTCAAGCAATCGATGGTGCTCGCAGGCGAGCCGTTGCCGTGCTGGATAATCAACGGCCCAGGCCAAACCTTGCGCGCCAACCGCAAGGCTCCAGGGCTGAAGCTCGGGATAAAATCCGCAGATTCCTCGGCCGAGCGTGGGACTAGATAAAGTCCAGTCTGACCCGGCCCGCAGAAATTCCCCAACGCTTCGACGGCTTGGCTTCGAAGCCCACTGGCAAGAGCGATGTAGCACGTGTCGGTTGGAACGACCACCAAGGCGCCTTCGGTCAAAGCCTGAACGGCTTGATGGATGAAGTCCGCAGGATCTTCGGATCTGCGCCAATCCAATACCTTTGCCATCGGCTTTGCACCCTCTTGGAATTCCCTCTGATGCGATCTGCTCACAGGCCCACATGGGCCTCCTCTGACCAGTCCACCAGGCCATTGTACGTCGAACAATCGGGATATTCTAACCGATTTGGCTCGTTCCCCTGAACCAGGGACCTAGGCAAAAGTAGCCCGGACCCCATTTTGCAGGTAATCAAAACCGCCGGTTGCCTCAGGTTTTAAGAATGTCACCACCGAACACACCGAACACACGGAATCAAACCCTTCTTTTTTCCGTGTATTCCGTGTATTCCGTGGTGGATGTCTTCCGCGTATTCCGTGGTGAATCCGCCTTCCGTGTGTTCCGTGTATTCCGTGGTGAATCTGTCTTCCGTGGTCGTCAAAAGGCCGGATCCCAGAAGAGCTTCTCAAGCACCACGCGAGCGATGTCGATATCGAGAGCCTTGGCCGTGGCCTTCCAGCCTGGGACTGCATTGACCTCAAGCACCACATCACGACCTTGGGGATCGGTAAGCAGATCCACACCAGCGATCCAGGCCCCGAGCGCTCGGGCGGCCTTGAAGGCGATCTGCATTTGCTCGAAGGTCGGCTCATGCGGCTCGGCCTTACCCCCTCGGGAAACGTTGGTTCTCCAGTCCCCTCGCCCAATTCGCTTGACACAAAACATCGTGTCGGCAATGACCAGCAATCGCAAGTCATAGCCTGGACCTTGCAGGAACTCCTGACAGTAAAGGACCGCCCGGAGTTGTTCGAGCGTGGTGAAGACCCGCCAAGCCATATCCGGATCGGTGACTCGCAAAATCCCCCGTCCGCGGGATCGCTAGCCCATGCTGGCGGACCGTCTCGAGCGTGAGCCATTTGTCGATGGCGATTTCCAACGCCCTAGGAGGATTGACCACCCGGAGCCCATTGCTTTGGGCCACATGCAGAGCGTTCATCCGGAAGATCGTCTGCTCGAGCGACCCGATCGGCATGGTTCGCACCATCAAGGCATGGCACGCGTTCGATTCGCTATCGGCACTTGCTGAAAAGTGACTCGATGGGCCCCCTCGGTAGGCGACCTGAAGATCCGCAAACGCAAGTGGCTTGATCGCCACGGGTTCGGGCCAGTGCCCAAGCCCCGCGGCTCGCTGCAAATCCCGACAGTACCAGCCCTCGCTTGCACCCAAATAGCCTAAGGTTTTCATCGATCCGTTTTTCCAGATGGACGAATGCCTGTGCCTTTGGTCTGGGTCAGCGAATCGCCAAGTTCCTTTCGACCTGCTTGCGCCAGTTCCAAGAGCCGTGCGAGGACTTCCGGTTGGCTTGCTGCTAGATTGGTCGTCTCCCCGAGGTCCTGCCCTAGATGATAGAGCTCCGGTTCGGTGATTTTGCGGACTTTGGATTGTCCAGGTTTTCCGTCCGTGCCGAGTTTGTCCGGCACGATGCAATTGACATCGTGGGGTAGCATCAACTTCCAGTCCCCGCTTCGGATCGCTTGCAACTCCCCTTGTCGGAAGTAATGGTAGAAGACCTCGTGCGGGGAGGTCGCCCCGGGTTTGCATGCCAGCAGATCCGCGATGTCCAAGCCATCGATGGGATGTGGGGGGAGTTCGGCGCCAACGAAATTGGCGATGGTCGGGAGAATATCGATCGTCATGGCCGTGGCGTCTTGGACCTTCCCCGCTGGGATTTGGCTGGGCCATTTGGCGAGCATCGGAACCCGCGTTCCACCCTCGTACACGGTTCCCTTCCCTTCGCGCAAAGGCCCCGCGCTGCCGGCATGGTCGCCGTAGGTCAGCCATGGCCCGTTGTCGCTCGTGAAGACGATCAGCGTGTTTTCTTCCAAAGCGTTGTCTTTCAGGAATCCGAGAATGCGACCTACGACCGCATCGAATTCCTCCAGTACATCTCCATAGATCCCGCCGCCAGATTTGCCGCGAAAGCTCTCTGCTGCATAAAGCGGCACATGGGGGAAAGTGTGAGCAAAGTACAGAAAGAACGGCGAGTCTTTGGAGTCCTTGAGGAACTCGAGGGCAAAGTCGCTGTACTGCTCGGTCAGTCGGGATTGATCCAGCGCGTCGACATCCGGATCGATGATTTGATCGCCGCGAATCAAGGGGAGCTCGGGGAACGTTCCGGGCTTGACCACCGGTCCGTGCGGCCACATGTCGTTCGAGTAAGGGAGCCCTAGATAGCGATCGAATCCATGCTTGAGCGGCAGAAATTGAGGATGGTGCCCCAGGTGCCATTTCCCAACGGCGCAGGTCTTGTACCCCTTGGACTTGAGCAACTCCGAGATGAGCACTTCGTCATCGTGAATCCCGTTCTTCGCAGCAGGACCCAGGGCGCCATGGATGCCGATCCGATTGGCATAGCAACCCGTAAGCAAGCTTGCGCGCGAGGCGGAGCAGACCGGTTGCGAGGAATGGAAATCGGTGAACCTTACCCCCTGGCTTGCGATCGAATCGATGTTGGGGGTCTTCCATCGCTTTTGTCCGTAGCAACCCAAATCCCCGAACCCAAGATCATCGGCGAAGATCAAAACGATATTCGGCGAATTGGCTCTCTGTAAATTGGTGGCCGGGCTGTCAGCACCCTCGGCCCACAGCGGCGAACTCGTCGCTCCGCATGCCAAGAGCCACAGAGCAAGCCAACGCAGGAGCAAATCGTATCGGAGGGTCGGATCGGGTCGCATCGCAGAGAAATCTCCCTATGGGTCAGTCGTCATGCCTTTAGGCGATCAAGTCAAAGAGCACGTTGCCGTGCACGTCGGTCAATCGCATGTCTCTCCCACCGAATCGGAATGTCGACCGGGTGTGATCCAAGCCCAGGCAGTAGAGCATCGTCGCGTGCAGGTCATGCATCTCGACCTTGCGTTCTACGGCCTTGTATCCAAACTCGTCGGTCGCTCCGTAGACGATCCCACCCTTGATTCCACCACCGGCGATCCAAATGGAAAACCCGAAGGGGTTATGGTCCCGACCATCGGCCCCTTGGGCGAAGGGCGTGCGGCCGAATTCGCCGGCCCAGATCACCATGGTCGAATCGAGTAGGCCTCGCTGTTGAAGGTCTTCAAGGAGCGCGGCGATCGGCTGATCGACCGCTTTGGCATTTTGCTCGTGCCCTGCTTTCAAGCTTGCGTGCTGGTCCCATCGGTCGTGACCGACGCTCGGACAAGTCAGTTGGATGAATCGAACTCCGCGTTCCACCAAGCGTCTGGCCATGAGGCATTCGCGTGCGAAGATCTTCGTCGGCCCGAACTCGTGGTCCAAACCATACATTGTTTGCGTCGCGGCGGTCTCTTGCGAAATATCGCAAACCTGCGGCACGGCGGATTGCATTTTGAACGCCAGTTCGTAGTTGGCGATCGCCGATTCGATCGCATCGTGCTGACCGAACCGCTCGATGGTTTGGCGATCGAGTTGACGGAGCAACTCGAGCTTATGCTGCTGCAATTGCGGGGTAGGTTCCAAAGGCCGAACGTTCGCAAGACTGTTTCCGCTGGGCCGCAGCACAGAGCCTTGGAAGGTCGCCGGCAGGAATCCGTTGCCGAAGCAATCCAGGCCACCGGGTGGGATGAGTCCTCCATTGAGTACGACATAACCGGGCAAGTCCTGGCACTCGGAGCCTAAGCCGTAGGTGACCCATGCCCCCATGCTTGGACGCCCCTGGAGTCCTGCACCGGTGTGCAAAAAGTAGTTCGCGGAGGTGTGCTCGGGGAACTTCGAAGTCATCGATCGGACCACCGCAAGCTTGTCGGCGTGCTTGGCGATGTTGGGAAACAGCGAGCTGATCTCGGTTCCACTCTGACCGTGCTTATCGAATTTCCAAGGGCTTCCCAGGAGGGAGCCGTTGTTGTTGAACTGCGTCGGGGCGACTTCGAAGAGCTCGGCAGGATTCCTGCCGTTGTACTCGGTCAGCAAGGGTTTCGGGTCAAACGTGTCGACTTGCGAAGGCCCGCCGTCCATGTAGAGGAAAATAACGCTCTTGGCTTTGGGCGGAAAATGGTACTTGCGATCCAGAGCGGCCGGTTCTTGCAAGAGGGGTTCTTGGGCAGCCGAGCGCTCGGACTCCGAGAGCATGGCACTTAGGGCCACGGCCCCGAAGCCGTTGGCCGATTGGGTCAAAAATGCGCGACGATTTACCATTGCAAGTACTCTTCGAGTGATTCACGAATCGAATCCAAGGGAGCTTCGTATCCGCTCCAAAATTCAAAATTGATGGCGTATTGATGCGTCAGAACTTCGATCTCCTCGATCCATCCAATTCCATGAGACTCGAGTTGTTCGATCCATCGCGATCGATCTTTGTTCGATTCGGTCCACCCGTTGGCGGGTGGTACAAAAATGGCAAACGGCTGCTGGACGAAATTTGCTGCTTTGAGCAACCGGTTTCGAGCTTGTGGGCTGCTGTTGGAAAGCGAATCGAAGCGCTCGATAATCAGGGCACGCAAGGGTCGGTCCTTCAGGACCAACTCGTCCTCGCCGCTGTGCGAGGAATGCTCGGGGCTCTCGGGCTGCACCATGAGGTCAGCGCGCTGCGTGGAATCCTGAGCATTGCGATGCACGGGGTCGGACTCTAGGCTGAAGTTATTGCGCAAGGACGAGTTGTCAGGTAAAGACGAATCGGAGTGTGTGGTCAGATTAGGGGCTGTGGTCAGATCCGAGCGCTCCGTGTGAACTTGAGGGTTGGTGTGAGCTTGAGCATTGGCGGAGGCTTGAGAATGGGCCGAGAAGGGCTCACTGGAGGCTGCTGTGGATAGGACTTTGGCGTGCTTTAATGTTTCGTCAAAGCGCAGGACCGTGTAGTCGCCAGGAATGTCGACGAGTGCCAATTGCAGGGCGTTGGCAAGAGCCATGCTGCCGATCACCCCGATCGACTGCGGAGTAAACGAGTCATTGGAGTTTTGGGCATCCGGGGCGACTTGGGCCGAGACGGCTTGGGCGCAGATACGGTGGGTCAAGGCGCGGAGGATCGCAGTGCTGATCGTCTCGTCGCCTGTCCATTGGTCGGATTCCCATTTGACGACTTGGACTTTACCCAAGGCCAAGGCGCGGGGAGAGATCGAGTCGAGGAACGGCTCGAGGCTCGTCTCGAACGGGGGAAGAATCGCGGCACCTGACATTCCCAAGGCTTGGATTCCACGAAAGGCCGTCTCGAAGAGTTCCGGCGGGACTTGGGAGGTAAAGAACCGCCAATCCAATTCCGCCTCTCGAGCCAGTCGGGTCATCACAAACTGCGTCGGATTGCCCCCGACTGGGTTGCCCAGACAGGCCACCAGGGGTTGCAGCACGCGATCCAAACTCATGCCTAGCTCACGGTCCTGAAGCTCGAGGAAACGGGCGATTTGAGGTCTCAACGGACCTCTATATTAACCGCATCGGACGGCTGGAACGCAACATCGCTTCGTATTTCGTGCATTTTCGGCGTCGAAATCCTTGGATTTGTGGATTTTGGGGGCAAGACAACTTAAAAAAGAGTCCCTAAAATGCCCTCTCTCGTCAGTCCCCCTGTCCAAGCGATCCCAAGATCCCCATCGATTAGAAAAACGGAAACACAGTGGCCACCTACAAAACCAGCGATCTGAAAAAAGGCTTAAAAGTACAAATCGACGGCGAACCCTACCTGCTGACCGAAGTCAACTTTGTCAAACCTGGCAAGGGCAATGCGTTGTACAAGTGCAAACTGAAGAACCTGATTCGCAATACCGTCTTGGATCGGACCCTCAAAGGTGGAGACGATCTCGAAGTCGCTGACGTCGAAGAACTCGAAACCCAGTTCCTCTACAACCAAGCCGGCACGTTCGTTTTCATGGACAATGCAAGCTACGAGCAATACGAACTGACGGCCGAACAAGTCGACGACAATTGGAAGTACCTCAAAGAAGGGATGCCAGTTGCGATGGTGCTCTTCAACGGCAATCCGATCACCCTGACCCCACCTTCCCACGTGACCTTGAAAGTCACTGAGACCGAACCCGGAGTTCGCGGCGATACGGCGACGAGCGTGACCAAACCTGCCAAAACCGAGACCGGTGGGGAATTCCAGGTCCCAGGTTTCATCAAAGAAGGTAATGTGATCAAGATCGATACGCGAACTGGCGATTATGTCGAACGCGTCAGCATGGATTAGGTTCCCTGAAGTCCAAACCGTTCCTGGCCTAGACCTAGGCTAAAGAGGCTTGCAATGATTGGCTCGATCCGCACCAAGTCCTCCTGTTTCGCATATTTTGCGCCCGGCTATTCAGCCACCAGTGCCTGGTGCGTTTTGCTTTCCGCAGCAGCGGTTTGGCTCATCCTGGCCTCCTGGGCGACGGCTTGGGGCCAGATCCCCGATGCGAAGGACTCCTTTGCGATCGAACGCGAACGTCTGATTCGAAACGTGTTGATCCCCGGCGGGATCCGCGATCAACGCGTTTTGGACTCCGTGGCAAAAACACTTCGCCATGAGTTCGTCCCCCCGAAGTACGTTCGGCAAGCTTATCTCGACATCGCGATCCCAATCGGCGAATCGCAAACCATCAGCAGCCCATTTATCGTCTCACTGATGACCGAAGCCCTTGCGCCACGAGCTACCGACAAGGTCCTGGAAATCGGGACCGGAAGTGGCTACCAAGCCGCGATCCTGAGCCCATTGGTCAAGGACGTCTATACCATCGAGATCGTCGAGGATCTGGGCAGGCAAACGACGGAACTTCTCGAAAACCTCGGCTACAAAAACGTCCACTGCCGCATCGGCGACGGGTTCAAGGGATGGCCCGAAGAGGCTCCATTCGACAAGATCATCGTCACCTGCTCGCCGGCCGATGTCCCCAAACCGTTGGTCGATCAACTCAAAGACGGAGGACTGATGGTCATCCCGGTCGGAGAGCGTTACCAGCAGATGCTCTATTTGATGCGCAAGAAAGGGGACAAACTCGAAAAAGAGGCGCTGACCCCTACCCTCTTCGTTCCGATGACAGGAGACGCAGAAAAGACCCGCACCGTACAACCCGACCCAAAGCGTCCCGCGCTTGCCAATGCGAGTTTCGAGGAAGCCTTGATTCGCGAATTCCACATCCCGGGTTGGTACTACCAGTTCGGATGCAAACAGCTCGAGGACCCGCAAGCACCCGAAGGCAAATTCGTATTGGAATTCCAAGGGACCGATCCTCAGTGGCCCAACATGCTCCTCCAAGGAATCCCGATCGATGGCCGAGTGGTCAAGAAAATCAAACTCGGCGCTTGGATCAAGCTGGAGAATGTCAAGGTCGGCCGAGATAAAGAGAAATCTCCATCGGTTGCTATCCAATGGTTCGATAGCAATCGCAACCGCATCGGATACAACTACGTCGGCGGGTTCAAAGGGACCCGCACCTGGAAACTCGAAGAGCGTCAGTTTCCCGTCCCCCCCGAAGCTCGCGAAGCGATCGTGTCGATCGGAATGTTCGGATCCGAAGGAACCGCTTGGTTCGACGGAATTGTCCTCGAACCCCAATAACTTATGTCCCAGTTACCCCATTCGGAATCTTCGGGCAGCGAGACCGATTTTGACACGATCATCATCGGAGCCGGGATGAGCGGGCTGGCCGCCGGCATTCGGCTTGCCATGTACGACCATCGCGTGTGCGTTCTTGAGAAACACTGGACGATCGGCGGCCTGAACTCGTTCTATCGGGTCAACGGTAGAAACTACGATGTCGGGCTCCATGCTATGACCAACTTCACCCAACGGGGCGCAAAAAAAGGGCCTTTGGCAAGGCTCCTTAAGCAACTGCGGTTTCGATGGGATGACTTTCAGTTGGCCCCTCAGCGAGGCTCAAGCATCGCCTTTCCCGGAATCGAATTGTGCTTCGACAACAACATCGAATTCTTTCAAAACCAGGTGGCTGAAAAGTTCCCCCATCAGAAGGACGCGTTCGCCAAACTCTTGGCGACTCTGGCCGACTATGACGATCTGAAGCAGGAGGACTTCGATTGCTCGACGCGCAAGATCCTCGAAGAGATCTTCTCCGATCCGCTCCTGATCGAGATGATCCTCTGTCCCTTGATGTGGTATGGCAACGCCAAAGAGCACGATATGGACTGGGGTCAGTTCTGCATCATGTTCCGAAGCATTTTTCTCGAAGGCTTCGCTAGACCCTACAAAGGGGTCCGGTTGATCCTGAAAAATCTTGTCCGCCGTTTCCGCGAACTCGGAGGACAACTCAAACTCCGCAGCGGGGTGGCCAAACTCCATGTCGAAAATCAAAACGTCACGGCCGTCGAACTCGAAGATGGAACTATCCTGACGGCCAAGCGGGTTCTCTCAAGCGCCGGCATGATCGAGACGCTTCGAATGTGCGACCATCTGAGCGAGGAGAAAGTCCAACAGGCCGGTCAAATGTCGTTCGTCGAATCGATCTCGGTTTTGGACTGCCAACCCTCTGCGATAGGCTTTGACAAGACGATCGTCTTTTACAACGACAGCCCGAAATTCCACTGGGAACGATGCCGCGATAGCCTATGCGATGTCCGGACCGGGGTCATCTGCTCGCCGAACAATTACGAATACACTTTGGACGAAGGAAACCTCGAGGCGGGCTTTGTACGCTTGACCACGATCGCCGATCCGGATCGCTGGTCCAACCTCGGGGAACTCGAGTACCAGCGTCAGAAATACCATTGGTACGACGCGGCCGTGGCCTCGTGCGTGCGATTCATTCCAGACTTTCGGCGTCACGTCATCGATACCGATGTGTTCACCCCCAAAACCATTCGGCGATTCACCTCGCACGACAACGGCGCAGTCTACGGTGCGCCTGAGAAGAAACTCGACGGAACAACGCACTTGGGCAATCTGTTCTTGTGCGGGACCGACCAAGGGTTCGTCGGAATCGTCGGCGCGATCGTCAGCGGGATTTCGATGGCAAACCGCCACTGCTTGTCGCAGTCCTAAGCGAGGATCTTCGTGCAGACCCGGCCTTCGTTTTGGGTGGCCCGTTCGGGGCGTCCTTGGTGCGAGTAGACCAAGTCCCAGTGGTTCAGGCCGATCAGGTGGAGGATCGTCGCATGGAGGTCATGCACGTGAAGTCGATCCTCGACGGCATGGAGTCCGATTTCGTCGGTGCTGCCGATGGTTTGTCCACCGCGAACTCCGCCGCCGGCCATCCACATGGTAAAGCCGTTGGAATTATGGTCCCGTCCGTCCCCTTTTTCGCTCATGGGGGTGCGACCGAATTCGCCGCCCCAGATCACCAGGGTCGAGTCGAGCAATCCGCGTTGTTTGAGGTCCGTCAGCAAACCAGCGATGGGACGGTCTGAGGCTCGGCACAGCGACGAGTGGTTCTTTTCGATGCCAGAGTGGGCGTCCCATCGGCTACCCGATCCGTGGTAGAGTTGGACGAATCGCACGCCGCGTTCGACCAAACGTCGGGCCATGAGGCAATTGCGGCCAAAGACGCTCGTCTCTTTTTCATCGATGCCGTAGAGTTGGAGCGTCGAGTGGGATTCCTGAGCTAGGTCGATCGCTTCGGGGGCTTGGGATTGCATCCGGTAAGCCAGCTCGTAGGAACGGATGCGGGCTTCGAGCTCCGAATCGATGGAGCGGGAGGCTTGATGCTTTCGGTTCAGCGCATCGATCAATTTGCGTTTGGAGTCTTGGCGTTGTGGGCTTGTTGGAGTCGGGGTCGAGAGATGCCGAATCGGATCGCCGTTGCTGTGCAGCGCGGTGCCTTGGTACGCAGCAGGCATGAACCCGGCACTCCAGTTGCGAGGCCCGTTGATGACTTTTCCGTCGTCGTCTTCGATGACGACGAAAGCAGGTAACGATTCGTTTTCGGTGCCTAGGCCATAAGTGACCCAGGAGCCGAGGCTCGGACGACCGCCGAGGGTCGAGCCTGAGTTCATTTGGCACACGCCGTTGGAGTGGTTTAGGCCATTGCCCCAGCAGGAACGGATGACGGCAAGGTCATCGACATGCTGCGCGGTATGAGGGAGCCAATCGGAGACCCAGGTTCCTGAGTTTCCGTGTTGCTTCCAGGCCCGTTTGCTGGGCATCAGCGGGGCGTTGTATTCGCCCATGGGGGTAATGATCGGTTTGAAGCTCGGTGGAAGGGGCTGGCCTGCGAGTTGTTCGAGTCGCGGTTTGGGGTCAAACAAATCGATATGGCTAGGCCCACCTTCCATAAACAGGAAGATGATGCTTTTGGCTTTGGCCGGGTGGTGGGTTTTGTGGGTGGTGGATTTCGTGGGGTCTGGGTCTAGGCCCAGAACACGGTTCTGGCATAGGAGAGCTTGCAGAGCCAGGAGTCCGAAGCCGAACCCTGCATCCTGCAGCATGCTTCGTCGTGAGGAAGGTATTTGTAGGTCCATAGGACTAAGCTGCTAGGGAGTGAGGTAGTAGATCTCGCGTAGAGTTCCAGCTCTTTGGAAGAGATAAACGCAAAGGTGCAAAGGTGCAAAGCCGCAAAGGGTGGTGGATCTCGCGTAGAGATCCGGCTATTTGGAAAATCAACATTGCTGGGAGCCCAAATGGGTGAATACAGCTACTCGATATAAAGGAACTCGCTGGTGTTCCAGAGCGCTTGGCAAGCGTCGGACCATGCTCCTAACGGGTCGCTAGTTCCTTGTTCCTCAATGCTCGCTTCGATCCATCGGACCTCTTCGTCGCTGGGTTCTCTCAGAAGAGTCTGCCGGAACATCATCTCGATCCTCAAGCGAGTCGACGGGCTCTCGGAAAGAATCCGCTTGGCATATCCCTCGGACTTGCGAACCATCCAAGTCGAATTGGTCAAGAACAACGATTGCAACGAGGTGGTCGTCGTGTTGCGGCGGGCGACCGATACGCTCGCGTCCGGAGCGTCGAAAGTGGCTAAAAAGGCATTCGGCGAATTCCGCATCACGCGTTGGTAGATGCTCCTGCGGTTCGAGTCGCTGGCGTCCGATGCCCCACCACTTCGCGGGTCGATCGTGCCGGAAACGACCAAGATCGAATCGCGAATTTGGTCGGCATCGAGCCGCCTAGGCGCAAATCGCCATAACCAACGGTTCTCCGGATCGATCGCTTGTCCCTGCGCTCGCTCGTGCGGATAGCTGCTTTGACGGTAAGTTTGAGAGGTCACCATGAGCCTGTGCAAGGACTTGAACCGTCCCCCTTGTTCGATCATCTGCTGGGCCAGAAAATCAAGCAACTCCGGATGGGTCGGAGGTTCACCCAAGCGGCCAAAGTCGCTCGCGTTGGCGACTAACCCTCGGCCAAAATGGTGCTGCCAGAGCCGGTTGACGATCACTCGCCAAGCGAGCGGATTCGAGGGATCGGTGATCCAACGGGCCAACGCCAAGCGACGACCGGTCGATTCACCTTGCGATTGAACCTCGAGGGGGTACCGATCGCCGAGAACGCTCGGGGTTTCAGGATGGACCTCGCCGGCACTTGCTCTGCCCACGATGGTGACCTTCGGTGCGCGCGATCCGATGTCGCGAACCGTCAGCGACATCTCGGGCTCCTTAGGCATCCCCTTCTTAAGCTCTTCTTCGTGCTTCTTCCAGTATTTCCACTGCGCGAGCTCCTGCCCCTTGAGTTTTTTGGAAAAGTCCAAGCCTTTGAGCTCGTTGGCGATCTGAAGGTAAGCCAGCACCGCGATCGATCGTTCCTCGGGCTCTCGCTGGTCTTGGGCTTTCCGCAAAGCAGGTCGCACGTCCGGCGGAAACTTCTCAATCGCCGCTTCGACCACCTTCGTTCGCGTCTCGCGTTCGAGTAGCTCGAGCTCCGTTCGAACCGGCTCGGCGCACTCGAGCCAAGCTTCGAGCTTCTCTCGGCGGGCTTCGAGACTCGTGGCATCCGATGGAATATCGTACCTGGGCTCGATCGGCGCAAAGAAAGCTTGGAGCCGATAGTAGTCCTTCTGCAGCAACGGATCGAACTTATGGTCGTGGCATCGGGCGCATGAAAAACCTAATCCCAACAAGGCCTCGCCGGTCACATCCGTCAGATCATTGAGGATATTGTCCCAATGGGAACGCACATCGCGCTGGTTGTACTCGTAGATCCAATGCCTTAGATATCCCGTCGCGGCATTCATCCGATCCGACGTCGGATCGAGCTCATCGCCCGCAAGCTGCTCGGCGATGAATTGCGAATAAGGAATATCCTGGTTGAACGCGGAGACAACGTAGTCGCGGTACCGATACGCGCTGGGCCGAAAATCGTCTTGTTTGAATCCATCCGATTCTGCGAACCGGACCAAATCCAACCAGAATCGGCCTGAGCGCTCCCCGTAGCGAGGATCATCCAGAAGTTTATCGACGAGCCGTTCGTAGCGGCCTTGGCCTACTGCGCTCTGGCCTACTGCGCTCTGGCCTTCTGTGCCCTGCCCTTCTGCCGCGTCCGGCGATGGACTCGCAAGATACTCCTGCAACTCGTCGAACGTCGGGGGGACACCGAGCAAATCCAAATAGAGCCGACGGACCAAAACCGATTCGTCGGCGTTCTGACCGAGACTCAAACCTTGGGCCTGCAGTTTCTGCGCAACGAATGCATCGATGGGGTTGGTGTACCCCAAAGAAGGCACGGCCGGATCGCTCAGCGGTTGAAAGAACCAATACTCCCGGTCCACTTGGCGGATCTTGTCTCGGTCCGTCGCGACCGTTAGCTCTTGGACATACTCCGGCCAAAGGGCGCCGGCAGAGACCCAAGCTTCAAAGGCCTCGATCTGCTCATCGGGCAGTTTCTTGTTCGGCGGCATCTCGAGTCCTTCGTGCCGAAGGGCTTGGAGCAAAAGACTCTCGACGGGTTTTTGGGCCTCGACGAGCGCACCGGACTCGCCACCTTGTCGGAACAGCTCCGGACGGTCGAGCCTCAACCCCGATTCGGACTTGTCCGGACCGTGGCATGCGATGCAGTGCTCGAGCAGAACCGGTCGGATCCGCTCCTCGAAGAATTTCGCCGTGTCCTGTTGCTGCGACCGGGCAAACGGGTGCGGAAAGGCAAACAGGTAGGAAAAGGCCAAAACGCTGGCCCACAGGATACGAAATGGGGTGGCTACTCGTTGGGTGGCTATTCGTTGGGTGAATTTGGAGCGCAATGGCACGAACATGGCAGATCGATCCGCAAAGGGATAGGTCGGACTTGCTTGGGAGACTCTAAAGCATACAACGTCCCAAGGGGGAATTGCTAAGGCATTTCATCTATTTTTAGCCTGTTGGGGGGCGTTGGATCCCCTAGAGCCGCCGGGCTTGGCCTGGAGTACTCGGCTTGGAGTCTATCTGGAGTATATTGGGGAGACGTTTGTTTTTGGCGATAACATCGAATGAAATGACCGATCATGCGGAATCAAAATCCACTCGGGCGTCTTGGATTGCACCTCTGGGGTGCTCGTTTTTCACACGAATTGCATAGCCGGAGCTACGGCTCACCGGCCGGCGGCACGTTGATCGGTACGGCTCGCCGAGTGGGGTTGGGGCTCATGGCATGCCTCGGCTTGCTCGGCCCGCTGGGGATCGGTTCTTGCCCATCGCTTGCCGACGGACCGGCTGATAATCAAGTCGCCACGATCCGCCCGATCCCACCCCCTGGGATCGAAGTTCCTGCCGAAGTTCGAGAATCGCTGACCAAGTCACTTGAGGTGCTAAAAAAGTCGATCGAGGAACTATCCGCCTCGAAAGAAGCGAGGGTACAAAGATATCTTCCTGATGTGGAAATCTTTCATCGAGCCGTGTCGCTTGCGCTGAGTGAGAACGGTTTCTTCGAACCGGCCGACTTCATCCGGGCCAAGGAGCTCATCGACGAAGGAAACCGCCGATCCGAAGCGCTCCGTGGGAATGCTTTTCCTTACTGGACGCAAATTGTCAGTTCGCCCTACATCACCGTCCGAGGATTTCGTTCGAAGCTCGACGGTACGGTTCAGCCTTATGGGGTCGTGTTCCAGTCCTCGATACCTGCAAGTGGCCGGGCCGATGTGTGGTGCCGTGGTCGCAGCGAGAAAGGTCTCGAACTCCAATTCCTTTCGACCCGTATGAAGAGCCCTGATCCGCTGCCCGACGAAGGGGTGCTGATGATCCATCCCTTCGGACGCTACTGCAACGCCAACAAGTTGGCTGGCGAGGTCGATACCCTCGAAGCGATCGAGCATGCGATGAGCCAATACCCGATCGATCCCAAGCGGGTCGCGATACGGGGTTTCTCCATGGGGGGCGCGGCGGCTTGGCATCTTGCTGTCCATTACCCTGACCGTTGGTTTGCGGCCACACCCGGGGCAGGCTTCTCCGAGACCCCGGACTTTTTGAAAGTCTTTCAATCCGAGACGCTCAAGCCCTATTGGTTCGAGGAGAAGCTATGGACCATGCACGATTGCCCTGTTTGGGTTCGCAATTTGCGCTCAGTCCCGACGATCGCCTACAGCGGTCAGATCGATAAGCAAAAGCAGGCCGCCGACATCATGGCCAAAGCCAGTTGGGAACTTCCCGTGGAAGAGCGCTTTGAGCTGGCCCACATCATCGCTCCCAAAACGGCCCATTCGATCTCCCCGGAGGCCAAGAAGGAAATCGATCGAAGGCTTCGCATTCTCGATCCCGCGTCCGGTCTGCTATCCAAACACCTAGAGAGCCGGGAGGACAACGTCGTCTTTACCACGACAACGTTGCGCTACAACCGAGCCTTTTGGGTGACACTCGACGCTTTGGAAAACCATCATGAGCCAGCGAGCATCACAGCGAGGTTCGACTATCCGAAAGCTCCCGATAAATCCAACACCATAAGCATCGGAATCGATGGAGGAATCACCCGCTTTACGCTTGCCCGCGACGCGAGTCAACTCGGACACGGGTCCATCAGCATCTACATCAACGACAAGCGATTGATGAATACCGAGAAACGAATCGGGCCTGCGAGATATCCTTTTGTCGTGTTGCCTTCGTCCGACGGGTCGCTCCGCGTGACCTTCAAGATCCAGGACGGAGTCTGGAATATCGCCTCTCCGATCGAACCGGAGTCAACGGAGCTGATCAAGAAGCATGGACTCCAAGGCCCCATCGACGATGCGCTGATGGCACCTTTTTTGTTCGTCCGACCTACCGCCCAAGGGCTCCATCCGAACATCGACAAGTGGGTCCAGAGCGAATTCGATCGAGCCGTCACGCAATGGCATCGGCAAATGCGCGGCGACGTGCGGATCAAGTCCTCGGACGAGCTTAAGGATAGCGATTTCCAAATCTACAACCTCATCCTTTGGGGCGATCCGAAAAGCAATCCGACCATCGCGAAAATTCTCGAAGCGACCGGTCCTGCGAAAATACCGCTGCAGTGGAACGAGACATCGATCGAACTCGGAAGCTTGAAACTCGCCTCGGACAAGCATGTGCCGTTGATGATCTACCCCAACCCGCTTGCGCCCGAGCGCTACGTCGTTTTGAACAGCAGTTTCACTTACCGAGAGTACGACTACCTCAACAATGCGCGTCAGGTTCCCAAGCTACCCGATTGGGCGATGATCGATACGACCACGGCACCGAACGGACGTTGGCCTGGGAAAATTGTCCAAGCCGACTTCTTCGATGAGGCTTGGAAACTCAAGCCCATTCGCCCTTTTATCGAACCGTAACGCACCATGTTGAACCTTGCCGCATGGCTCGATTGGTCCACTGGGATATGGGTCCTAGGACTGGTGCTTTTGTGCGTCGTGAATTTGGTGAGTTGGTCGACCAATCTTGTGTCGATGCCGGGCAACTGGTTGATCGTCGTGGTGACGGCGATCTACGCGTATTTCTATCCCGAGTCGGCCAGTTCCGGGGTTGGGATCTATGGGATTGGGATCCTGGCGGCCTTGGCGATACTCGGCGAGGTGCTTGAGTTCGTGGCAGGGGCCGCGATCGCCGGCAAGCAGGGAGCGAGCCGTCGCGCGATGGCGATGGCCGTCGTAGGGACAATGGTCGGAAGCGTCCTTGGGGCGGTATTTACCCTTCCGATCCCGATTCTCGGCCCGATCCTCGGCGCGGTCTTTGGCGGCGCTGCGGGTGCGTTTGCGGGCGCTTGGCTTGGCGAGCTTTGGAAGGGCAAGTCGCTTGACCAGGGGATGCGAGTCGGGACCGGCGCGATGGTCGGTCGGCTGCTAGGGACCTCGGGCAAGCTCCTTGTTGGGGCCACGATGGTCGTCGTAGCGGCCGTGGACGCTTGCTACTGAGAAACGGCTCTTGGGCCCATGAGATAGCCTTTTTTCCAACCGTAGCATGGCCCTCCGAGGCCGTGCGTGCCACCTAACAATTTTAACCGCAAACGGGTCGAAGCCCCATTTTACGGGCCGAGAGGCGTTCCTGGTCCAATCAAAGCCCAAACGCAGTTTGCTGGGGGGCTTGGTTAAATCCTACGCCGTTGGCTACGGGTTAAACGAAATCGCCTAGATTGGTGCTGTCTTAGGCTTCGTCGAGGATTTCAACGGCCCTAAACTTCTCCCCTTCAAGCATCGAGAGGCTCGCCCCCCCGCCAGTGCTCACGTGGGTGACCGCATCGGCAAAACCAAGCTGCTCGATCGCCGCGGCGCTGTCGCCGCCTCCGATGATGCTGACCGCATCGCTATCGGCAATCGCCTTAGCAACGGCCTTGGTCCCCTCATCGAAAGGTGGCATCTCAAAAACCCCCATCGGTCCGTTCCAAACAACCGTCTTGGAGGACTTGACGATGTCCGCATACCGTTTGGCTGTCTCGGGCCCGATATCGAGTCCTTCCCAACCATCGGGAATATTCCCTGCCGCGACGACCTGCTTGTTGCAGGAACTACTAAAGGCGTCTCCGCAGTGGGTGTCGCTCGGAAGGATCAGCTTGCCCGAACCGGCCGCAATGAGCTCTTTAGCCAAGGGGACTTTATCGGGTTCTACCAAGCTCTTGCCAGTTTTTCCACCTTGGGCTAGCGAGAAGGTATAGGCCATCGCGCCGCCGATGAGGACATAGTCGCAGATGCCCAGAAGGTTCTTGATGACGTTGATCTTGTCGCTGACTTTCGCGCCGCCAAGGATCGCCACAAAGGGCCGACCTGGCTTGCTGATCGTGTCGCTGAGGTATTGAATTTCTTTGGCGACAAGGAACCCGACGACTTTGGGTTGGTTGCCCATGGCAAGCGGAACGGCAACCATAGATGCCTCCTCGCGGTGGCAGGTGCCGAACGCATCGTTGCAGTAGATGTCGGCAAAGGAGGCTAGGGTCTTCGCGTAGGAGGCTTCGCCTTCTTTTTCGCCTGGATTGAATCGAACATTCTCCAAGACCAGGACATCGCCCTGCGCCAAGGCCGCGACTTTGGATTGCGCATCGGGACCGACGGTATCGCTGGCAAACGCGACCGGTTTACCAAGCAACTCCGCAAGACGAACCGCCGTCGGATGGAGTGTGAACTCCGGTTCTGGACCTTTCCCTTTCGGGCGCCCGAGGTGACTCATCAGGATCAGCTTTCCACCGCGATCGATCACCGATTGGATCGAGGGGAGCGCCATGCGGATGCGCCGATCGTCGGTGATCGCGCCTGTGTCGTCTTGGGGCACGTTGAAGTCAACCCGCATCAAAACGGTTTTGCCGTGACAATCGACATCTGCAATGCTTTTCTTGGCCATGGAATCCCTCTGCTGAATATCTGCTAGGTTAACGATCTGGGGCTTACTCGCCCGGCCATTATCGACAGGTTTTCGCGGAGCGAAAGCCCCAACGGAGCAAACTGCAAAACGGTTCCCACTGTAGCATGGGTCTGCGACCCGTGCGTCGTTTGCTAAGCTCGCCTCGCACGGGCTCAAAGGCCTCATGCTACGGCTAGTGATTGTGGCGAGGTACTTTGCTGCAGACGTCGCGGAACGAGCAGGCAAAGTCCAGGCAAGCCCCGGTGTGGAGCTGTCCGACGTGTTGGCGATAGAGTTGTTGCCAAGGGGTGGCCGTCGGGGGAATCGGTCCGTCGGTCCCATCAAGTTCGGTTGCGGTATGGTAGCTCGCGCGCTGTTCCCAGGTTTGCGGATCGACCAGGGCATCGACACGACGGGTATTGAGGTCGATGCGGACAAGGTCCCCGGTTTGGAGTTTGGCCAGCCCCCCTCCTGCGATCGCTTCGGGCGAGGCGTTGAGGATCGAGGGGCTTGCGGAGGTCCCGCTCTGTCGACCGTCGCCCAGGGTGGGAAGCTCCCGGACCCCTTGTCGGATCCAGCGATCCGGGGGGAGCATGTTGACGACTTCTCCGCTGCCGGGGAATCCCAAGGTTCCGCAACCTCGGATGACCAGCAGGGTATTGGGATCGCAGGCGTCTTGGATTTGATTGATTTTCTCGTGGTAGTCCTCTGGTCCATCGAAGACGATCGCGCGAGCGACGAAGGCGTTTGGATCGTCGGCTTTCGAGAGATACTGTTTTCGGAACGAGGGGCTGATGACGCTGGTTTTGATCAAGGCAGCATCGAAGAGGTTGCCGCTTAGGACCATGAATCCCGCATCGTGTTTCAGGGGATCATCGATCGAGCGAATAATCGCTCCGTCGGGATCGGGTGCGTTTTGGAGCTGGTCTTCGATGGGCTTGCCTGTGCATGTCAGAAGCGACCCATCGATCAGACCACCTCGGAGGAGTTCCTTCATCACCGCTGGGAGTCCACCACTGCGGTGGAAGTCTTCGGCCAGTTGCGTGCCGGCAGGTTGAAGGTTCACCAGCAGAGGGATTCGGTAGCCGTGATCCTCCCAGTCTTGGATGCTCAGTTCGATCCCTGCGTGGCGAGCGATCGCGATCATGTGGGGTGGGCAATTGGTCGAGCCACCTAGAGCGGTATTGACGCGGATCGCATTGAGCATCGATTTGCGAGACATGATCTTCGAGGGGCGAAGGTCTTCGTGAACCATTTCGACGATCCGTTTGCCTGCGGCGTGGGCCGCTTGGGCTCGCTCGCGGTAGGGGGCTGGGATCGAAGCGGAACCTGGCAGGGCCATGCCCATGGCTTCGGCCAAGCAGTTCATCGAAAGGGCCGTTCCCATGACGTTGCAGTGACCGGCGCTGGGGGCTGAGGCGGCCAGCAGGTCCATGAATTTTTGTTGGTCGATTTCCCCGGCCGACAATCGCCGTCGGGCCTCCCAGATGATGGAGCCTGCGCCGGCGAGTTGGCCGTCGAGGTAGCTGTTGAGCATGGGTCCGCCGTTGAAGATCAGCGAGACGATATCGGTGGTGGCTGCTGCCATCAGCGCAGCGGGGGTGGTTTTGTCGCAGCCTGTGGTGAAGATCACGCCGTCGAGGGGATAGCCGTGAAGGATTTCGACCAAGGAGATATACGCAAGATTTCGATCCAGGGCGGCGGTGGGTCGACGGACCGATTCCTGGATCGGATGCATAGGAAAGACCAGAGGCACGCCCCCCGCGTCGCGGACTCCGTCGCACAGGCGCGAGACGGTTTGCAGGTGGGCTCGATTGCATGGCGCAAGATCGTTTGCCGACTGAGCGATTCCGATGATCGGCCGACCGGCTTGGAGTTCACCGAGGGTCATTCCGTAATTGAGGAATCGTTCGATATACAGCGCCGTCATCCCCGGGTTGCTCGGGTTGTTCCACCATTGCTCGGATCGAAGGTTGGGGAGTTTCATGGGTAAGGGTCGATCGGAGCTGCGGGAATCGGAGGTGTGGGAATAGAGAGCCGTGAAGGTCCGTGAAGGAATCTTCCCAAAGTCGAGTCGATCCGAAAAGGACCCCGAGGGTGGTTTGAGGTTCTTAGCGATTTGGTGCGGGCCGCTTGTCGGTCTGCCTGTCGATCGGTTAGGATCCAGCGATATTCTCATTAGTTTCCTGCTTTTTCGTACTCAGTCCGCCGCGGCGGACGGTACTTGTACTCCTACTCGTACTCGATGGCTTGAATCGATTAGCGACGAACACCCAGTTCAAAGCACTTGAGAACATTGGCCGTCGGGACAGTTACCAAGGGCCCATTCAACGCGTTGGCGATGATTCGCGATGGGATGCTTTATGTTGCTGAGGCTCAGCAGCGCGTGGCCAAGCAAGAAGTGGATATTCGGTTGGCTAAACGGAAGCTTGCGAGTCTCGAAGCGTATTGCCAGCAGGCCAATCACCAGCAGGTCATCGATCGCTTGCAACTGACCGAGCGATTGAAGCAGGCTCGGTTGGATTTGGATCGGTACGAGTCGGCTGAGTACTTGCAGAGTCTGCGGGGCTGTATCGGGGTCGATCCGGCGTTGTGATCTGGCGTTGTGATCTGGCGTAGTCCAAAACGAATCGTTGCCGAAGTGCTACCAAAGTGCTACCGAATCGCTACCGAGCCGGTTCGGGAACTACCCCGGGAACAACCTCGGGAGCTGCCTCGGGAACAACGACCTGAGGTTGCTGGCCTGCGACGGATTGATCCAAGCCCAGGGACTGTTCGAGTGGATCGAGCCCGAGGACGGCCTGGAGCATGGCTAGAGCAAAGTAGTACTCACGTTCTGCATCGAGCAACTTGATTTCCGCCTCAGTCGCTTTGGCTTCTTGGGCCAACAGGAACAAGAAGTCCTGATTTCCCGAAGCGAATTCTCTTCGGAAATACTCCAAGGTCTCTCGGGTTTCACGGAGCAATTGGTCGCTGCGCAAAACCATCTCGCGGCTGACTTCGAGCGCGTTTCGTGCGACCCGCAGATCCATTTCGATCTTATTGGACATGAACCAGCGTTTCTGCTCGACCTGCTGGATCTTGGCCAACGTGCTCTCGATCTTGCCTCTGGCTTTGCGGCGCTGTACAGGCACTCCCCCGACGACCCCGGACTCCAGGATAAAGTCCTGCTTGTCGTTGAGCGAGGTGGCTTGATCTCCCACATCCTGGACGGCCTGAATGGTGAAGTCCAAGTTGGGGAGGGTTTGATTGCGAGCCAGTTCCAAGTCCCATCGAAGTTTTTGCAAGTCGATGTTGATTAACGCCAACTCTGGACGCCTTTGTTGGGCTTCGAGAAACGCGGTCTCAAAATCCTGGAGTTCGAGTCGCTCGATGCGAGGAAAATCAACCGGTAACCATTCGGGGCGAGCGAGCATCGGTGTGCCGTTCTCGTCTCGCAGGAACACCGCCAACTTGAAAGCTGTATCTCGGAATTTCTGCCTCGCTTCGAAAACCTTTAACTGTCGCTCGGAAATCGTCTGCGCATTGATCGAGAGCTCTTGGCGGGTCGAAAGCCCACGCTCAAGAAGCTTGTTGAGTCCGTCGTTGCGTTTGATGGCAAGTTCCAGCAATTGCTCTTGTGAACGAAGCACATTGCCGGCCTGGACCCAAGCCCAATACGACGACGCAGCCGCAAGACTCGCGCCCAAAACATTTTGCTGGATCTCCGGCGCAACGGCTTGTTGATTGAGATTGGATTGAAACAAGGCGACCCGATACGGGTCGATCGCTCGACCTTGCAAAAGGGGTTGAACCCAACCGACGCGAAACTCGCCCCCTTTGTTCGTTTCCCGCTCTTTGTACCAAGGCTCAAACACACCTCGGCCGATTCGATAGCCGGCGATGGCATACCCACCCCACCACAGTTGCCTCGATAGACTCACTCCAGAGCGGCTGTTTTCATAGTAACCCACTGGTTGGTTGAGGCTGAAATAATTCAAGTGCAAATCGTAGGCTCCATTGGCCTGCGTAATTTCGCCACTTGCGACATTCGCTTCGAGTCGCGCGATCTCAATCTCTGGAAACGATCGGAACGTCGAGGCGATCACATCGGCAAGCAAGAGCGATTCGCCGAGCTCCAAATCGCCTCTAGGAATCGTCGAGCCAGACTGCCCTGAGTTGTCTTGAGGGACGGGCACGGGCTGTACCAACTCGGGGTTTGTGGGGATACGTGGTCCCAACGGAGTCTTAGGAAGCTGCAAAAGCTCTTGCTGGCGCTGATCGCGTCGCTTGTTGATGATGGCTTCGAGCTCCAGAAATCGCTTCTCTCCATCGCGTAGCGGGTCGGAATCCTGCGATTCTTTTGACAGAGCGTCTTGGTCGGCCAATCGTTGGCCGAGTTCGACTCGCGATGCCTTGAGCATCTGCTCGAGCTCCTCGAGCGACTTGCCGGAGATCTTCAGTGGGATCTTGCTCGCCGGCGGAATCTCCCCGAGCGGTGGCTGAACGGCAGGTTGCTGAACGGCAGGTTGCAGCAGATCGCCGGCCTTCGGTGGAGCGTCCTGGGCCAAGGCCCAAGGACATGGACAGACCGCTAGCAGCAGTAGTCCTTGGGCGAGCTTCAGAGTTGATGCTCTGAGGCCCGAGAACCCCGAGCATGGGATTAATCGTCTAGAGGTGACAAGAGCCACCCCATCGCGATTTGCTGGCTTTGCTACTTGATCTTCGGAGCCTTGGGCTCCTTGGATTCTTTGTCCTTGCCGGGCTCCGAATCGCTGATCGTGATCGGAAATCCATTGAGTTGACGCCATATCTCGTAACCTAGTGGCACTGTCTTGAGTATTACCCAACCGTTAGCTCTGACTCCTTGTCGGAGGTATCGACTGTCGGGCCACTGAACATCCGTTACATTCGTTACATTCGTTGAATTTTGACTGCTTTTCCCATTTTGAGGGGGTCCGACAACGATCTTGAAGATTCCTCGTCCTGAGTCGGTCGGATTGATAGCAATGACTTCGCCAGGAAAGGTACCGACGGCGACCGATGGCCAGCCGACGAATTGGATTGCGGGCCAACCTTCGAATTGGAGCCGAACGGGATCGCCGACGTGGATCAAGGGGGCATCGACTCCTCGGACGGTCATTTCGACGGCGAGGTCATCGGTTTCGGGGACGACTTCAAAGAGGATATCCCCTTCTTTCACGGAGTTGGTTCCGGCTTGGCCTCGGATGGATTGGATTCGTCCGCGGCTTGGGCTCGGCACTTTGAGTCGGTTGAGTTCCCCTTGTTTGGTCAGGACATCGTTGAGTTCTTTTTGGGAGTTGTTGACATCGGTCAGGGATTTGTCGATGTAGTTTTGTGCTTGGAGAATTTTTTGGTTGACTTCGTTGCGTTTGCCTTCGAGGTCACGTTCTTTGGCGTCGAGATCGTTGTAGGCTTTTTTGGCACTGGCCATGGTTCCTTCGAGTTTGGCCAATTCGCTGAGTTCTTTGTTTTCGAGTTTGATGAATTCGACTTCGGAGATCACGTCGACTTTAAGGTCTTGGAACCTTTCTCTTTCGAGTTTGGCTTGGTTGAATCTAGCGAGTTGGTCTTCGACATCTCGGGTGGCTTTTTCCCATGCGTTCGTCGCGCTGCGGACCTCGGCTTCGGCTCCGGCGATGGCTTGTTGGCCTTGTATGCGAACCGAATCGGCCTGTTGGCGGTTGTTTTCGAAGATAAGGCGGTAGGAACGGATTTTGTCCTGAACGGCTTTGACAGCTTCCTGGGTGAGTCTTTCGGCGTCTTCGGCGAAGGGTTTGATTTCCATAATGATTTCATCTTTTTCGACGAAAGAGCCTTCGCGGAGATCGGGCCGAGTCGAGGAGATGATCCCTTTAGCCGGGCTCTCGACGGCTTGGCGGCGCAGTTGCGGCAGCCTCGCGGTGACTTGGCCATCGCCTCGGATCGACTGTAGCCAGGGCAGGAAGATCGAGGCGGCCAAGAGCATGACCATAAGCAAGAGCAGAGCGCGGGCTAGACCTCGGGCGTACCAACTGGACCGGACCAAGTGCATTGCCGGGAAGCGTTCACCGAGTTCCTTGGTCGGCCTCAAGCGGATCATCCGGCGCGAGGGGGATGATTCGAGGTGGCTCGATTCGGTGTGGTTGGATTCGGCCGTTGGCGATTCGGTGAGTGTAGCCATTAGTGATGAGCGTCTGTAGGTGGAGTAAGTTCGATGCGTTTGTCGCAGCTATTGATGATTTCTGTATCGTGCGTGACGATGAGCATGGTCCAAGGTTGCAGATCGGATCGGAGGTTCTCCCAAACACGCTGCCTCATCCTAGGGCCGAGCTTATCTAAGCTGCCGTCGATGAGCAACAACCGGGGTCTTGAGACGATGGCTCGGGCGATCATCAATCGGTGAGCTTGAGAGCGACTCAAGGGAAAGCCGTCGGTCTGAAGCATCGTGTCTAGGCCCATCGGGAGCGAGAGGACTTCGTCCCAAAGACCGGCGAGTTGCAAGGCGTCTCGGAGGTCCGAATCGTGGATCGAAAGTCGATTCAGGGTGATGTTCTCCTGAAGGCTTCCATGAAAAATTTCGACTTCAGAGGCAAAGCCGACCATGGATCCATCCGCAAATCGATTGACATCGCGAGAGTCGATACCGCCGATTTCACAAAGCCCAGAATGGGGGTTTCTCAAGCCAGCGACGGTCTGCAAGAGCATGGTCTTGCCCGAGTGGCCTTCGCAGCAAATCGCCACATGCTGACCCGATTGGATGGTGAAATTCGGAATCGCAATGTGCGATCTGCCGGTATGAAGCACCAGATCTCGGAAGCGAACCTCGACCGGTCCGATCCCCGCATCCAAGGGCCGAGCCGGCGGGACCGTCGGCAGATCGATCAAGTGCCCGACTTTGTCCGTCGCTGCCATCAAGTCATAGAACGACTCGAGGCTCTTGCCAACTTTGGAAAATGCGCCGACGACAACCGCAACGACCGACACGCTGGCTACCAACTGCCCGATCGTCAGCGCATTGTTGAGCACCAGCCATCCGCCGAGCGAGAGGAGTGCCGAAATCGAAACGGCATAAAGCAGCAAAGCGAAAAGCGATTGCCGGATCAAAACCGCAAAATGCTTGCGCCTCGCGCTGAGGTATTCCACGATCAATCGATTCGCTCGATCGACGGCCAAGGACCCACCCCCGTGGACCTGAAACGCATTGGGACTGCCGATAATGTCTTGCAACCAGTGGGCAATTCGATATTTGATCAAGGACTCTTCGATGGCCGTCCGAACGCCTCCTCGCCCCAGGGCATAGATCATCACGGTCATGCCCATCAAAAGGATCAGGTCAAAGGCCAAGAGGTAGGGGCTATAGACCGCCAGCAAAAGCAATCCTGCCAACGTCTGAATCGCCAAAGCCAACAGATCCAACAGAAGCGATGCGGTCGCCTTTTGCATCGTCATCACGTCGAAAAATCGGTTCGCCAACTCCGGACCATGAATTCCATCCATCGCAGAACGCTCCAACCTCGGGAGACGCTCGGCAAGGTCGCCAACGATCCGGACGATCATCCGTCGCTGCAAGATTTCCACGATGAAGACCTGCAAGGCCTTGATCACTGCCGAGAGGGTCAAGATCGCGAAAAGCAACACCGCAATCCAAATCAATGGCTGGATGACCGATGCAAATCCGATCGTCGTGACCATCTGCTCGACGGCCAAAGGAGTCGCAAGATCCAGAAAGCTAACCACCAGGGTGAAGACACCCAAGGTCCAAATGTCCTTGGTCTCCAGTTTGAGGAGCCTGAGCAATCGCTTCTGGGGAGAAATATGTTCGGCGTGATGTTGATGCGAATCGTGATCGTCATGCACCTTGGGAATACGGGCTTGGTCAGGCTCACGACTCGAGGTGATGGTCTCACAACTGAGCGACGGCTCGGCGATAAAGTACTGATGCGATCGGCCTCGGGCAAGCAAACCGGAGAGCTCTCGTCGGGTAAGCGAATCGGATCGCTTGCTCTTGGCCGATATCAACGTTGCATCGACGCGACCTCCAGCGACATTCGAGAAAACGGCTGCCTGCTGCTCCCCGTTGCTCGACTGATACACCACTGCCACTGGGAACTCGTCAAGGAGCAATTCCCAAATATCGACCATGCTCAACTCCAGCGGGGCCAATCTCAGGCCAACGGCTGTCCCTGCCCGCATGACCGACATCGCTAGAGCATCGGGCGTGCGAGCTTCGTCGATGAGCGCATCGCTGAGGGCTTGCGAGACGGCGGAAAGTTCGTGCGGAACGTCCAGACGCAGCAAAAGCTCATCGAGCAACTCCCGGAGTATCTCGCGCTGGTTCAACTGCGCCCCAGAGGGCTGTTCGTTCGATTGCTGAAGCATGCCAAACCAGTCAATAAGTGTAGTTAATGCCGGATGCCGGGGTGGTACAAGCCTAGGCTAGAAAAAGTCAATACGCCAGTGTAGGGCAAAAGTTCAATAGTCAATCGTTGTTTTTTTCACAACAAACAGTGTGAAATCTCATTCTGCGAGGCGTTTTGGTGGCGTTTTGGTGGCTTATCGACGAGTTTTACCAAACTTTGACATCCACTAGACTTGCCGACATCGCTTGTTGGCCCCCCCTGAGGTTACTCTTTTAGCGTACCTCAGGGTTGTTCTGCGTCCAATGGACCAACCGTGCCAATGAGGTTTTGGAATCATCATCCCACTGAGCGAGCTTCCCGAGCAAACTGATATGCGAAGTCACCCATCTGAAAACGAATCGTCGACGAATCCAATAATGAACTCCCGCAAAGCCCATCATGCCGAGATGCATGCACCGGCATTGAGTCCAAGCGTCGAGGAGTTTGAATCGAGCGTTACGGTCCGATCGGGTACCAAGACGCAGCCTCGGATCCCCGAGGTTTACCACATTCAATGGGGAGCGACCGCGTGGCTCGTCGCCTTGCACCTCGGCGCTCTTGCTGCTCCTTGGACTTTTTCGTGGAGTGGACTGTTCCTCTGTGTGCTGATTCACTGGATCAACGGTAGCCTTGGGATTTGCTTGGGTTACCATCGGCTCTTAACGCACACGGGGCTTGTGGTTCCTGGCTGGGTCAAATACACGCTGACGTTTTTTGGTGTATTGGCCGGCGAAGGTGGTCCGATCAGTTGGACGGCCAACCATCGCAAGCATCATGCTTACAGCGACCAACCTGGAGATCCGCATTCGCCGCACGAGGGTCCTTGGTGGGCGCACATGTTTTGGTTGGCTTTTTCGACCGACAACGGCGACTTTGATGGATTTGCCAAGCACTGGGTACCGGACTTGGTCAAGGACAAGGGGCTGATGTTTTTCGAGCGATTCTTTTTGCCCATCCACATTGCCTTCGGAGCGGCACTTGCCGGGATCGGTTACTTGATCGGCGGCCAAAGCTTGGCGATTTCCTGGTTGGTATGGGCGGTTTGTCTGCGAATGGTTGCGGTCTTGCACGTGACTTGGTTCGTCAATTCGGCTTCCCACATTTGGGGATACAAAAACTACGAGACTCGCGACGACAGCCGCAATCTTTGGTGGGTTGCTATCGTTGCTTATGGCGAAGGATGGCATAACAATCATCATGCCCTGCCGAGATTGGCTCAGCATGGTCACAAGTGGTGGGAGTTCGATATCACCTTTCAAGCGATCCGACTCTTGCGAGCCTTGGGCTTGGCAACCAACGTGATCGATCTTGCAAGTTACCAAGAGAAGCTGCGCAAGCGAGCCGAGCGTTCGGCCAGCGAGGCAGCCTAGGAGGATTTGGCCGTGACCCAAGCGATCGTCGATCCAGAGCAACTGCGTCAATTTGCGATGATGCTCAAACGCTTCTCAGGGAACTTGGCCGACTCGACGGCCAAGCTTTCCGGGCAGATGCAGCAGTTGTCCTCGAGCTGGCGGGATCAGGAGCACGCGAAATTTGCGGCCCAGTTCGAGCAGGAGCTCAAGCAACTTGCTCGTCTGATCGACGCGAGCGAGCGTCATGTGCCGTATCTGATCCGCAAGGCCGAGCTTATCGAAGAGTACCAGCGCGGTCATGGCTAAAGCCAACGTTGAAAGCATCGATGCGCTCGAGCGGTTTTCCTCGGCGATTGAATCGCTCCGGGACTCCTCCGTGCACAACTCCGACGACATCCGCGATCAGTTCCAGAGAATCTCGATGTGGTTGACCAAGGAATTGCCTGAGTATTGGGCTGACCAATTGCGTATTTCTCAAAAACGCTGGACCGAAGCTCGTGGGGACCTACTGCGATGCCAAGCCAAAACTCGGGCCGAGGATGAAACGTCCTGCATGTTCGAGCGCAAAGCCCTCGAACGGGCCACAGCCCGTCGCCAGATGTGCGAGCAGCGCGTAAGACTGGTCCCTCAATTGGCGATGCAATGGGAGCAGTATCAGCAGGAATCGACCTTGAGTGTGCGTCAACTCGAGGACTTATCGGATTCCCTTTTGCCTTTGGCTCAGGCTCGTTTGCAACAAATGATCGAGACGCTCAAACAATACGCCGCACAAGGGGGGAACGAAGGATGATCGGTTTGTCGACACTTCCGGATTTTGGTATCTATTCAATCTGGCCCGAACAAGGGCTCGAGGCCTTCCACCCCGAGGACCGCGACAAGATCGATGGTTGGATTCCCAGCGATCATGTGATGGAGCGTTTCGCATTCGACGGCGAGTACTACCATGTCCGTTACGGGGATCGGTTGTCGTTCAGGGTCAAGCCGATTTTGTGGAACGAGGTCCGAGACGAAGGGCATCGGTTGGGGGATCAAGTCGAAGTTCTAGGCCACAACATGCAGAACGAAGCGGTGGTGGCCAAGATTCTTGAGATGCGATTTTCTCAAGTGCATTCGGCGATCGAGTATGTGCTCGAGCACAATCTCATGCGGGATGAAAAGGCTTATTTGTCCCACGAGTTTGTCCGATTGACGCAGCGAGAGCAGCTACGACCGCCAGACGATCCGCTCACGATTAAAGTTCCGACGACGCCTTGAGCGCTGCGGCGGCTTGTTCGTGATCCGTCGTGTCGGAAATGATTTTCCCATCGCGCAGCACGATGTTCCGCTTGGCATTCCGTGCGACGCCCAAATCGTGAGTCACAAGGATGACGGTCAGATTCCTGGTCTCATTGAGTTGCTTGAAGAGCTCGATCACTTCTCGACTGGTGCGAGAGTCGAGGTTCCCGGTCGGTTCGTCACCCATGAGAATCGACGGATCGGTCGAAAGTGCCCGAGCGATCGCCACGCGTTGTTGCTGGCCACCGGAGAGCTGTCCGGGATGATGATCGAGCCTATCGCCGAGTCCGACTAAGCTCAGGAGTTCTTTGGCCCGATCGCGTCGCTGGCGGCTGGTTCTTCCTTCGCCGTAGAGCATCGGCAATTCGACGTTCTCCAGAGCGCTGGTTCGGGCCAGGAGGTTGAAGTTCTGGAAGACGAATCCGATTTGTTTGTTACGGATTCGAGCGCGCACATCGGCGGCCATGTTGACGACTTCGATCCCACCGAGCTTGTAGCTACCACGGGTGGGTCGATCGAGGCATCCGAGGGTGTTCATCAGCGTGGACTTGCCCGAACCGCTCGGACCGATCAAGGCGGAGTATTCACCCCGTTGCATCACAAGGTCAACGCCATCGAGGGCGCGGACTTCGACCTCTTCGAGTCGATAGACTTTCGCGACATCGACGAGTTCGATAAGAGGTTGGTCTGACATCGATATTCACTTATTGGGCTGGCGGCTAGATCGCTTCGGGGCCACGTTCGGCCGTACGAATTCGAACGCATTGATCCAAGGGTACAACGAAGATTTTTCCGTCGCCGATACGTCCGTCCTGCTCGGTCTTGGCCCCGCGCAAGATGGCCTGCACTGTCGGTTCGACGAATTCCTCGTTGACAGCGATTTGAAGCTGAAGCTTCCTCAGCAGGTGGATCGACCCGTCCGGGGCGCGTTGGAGGCTCTGGTCCCCCTTTTGCCGGGCGTATCCCAAGCAATCGACAACGGTGAGTCGAAAGACCTCGACTTGGCTCAAAGCTTCCTTGATCGGCTCGAGCCGATCGGGCTGAACGATGGCGATGATTAGCTTCACGCGCGCTCCGATGGATGCGACAAACCGTCTAAAAAAACTTGGTGTTTAACGAACGAACCGGCGGGGCTACCACCGGTTCGTTATGCGTTGATGATTTGGATCGATCCTCTGGGCAATCGCTCGAATCAAGACGGCTTAGAAGCCGCCTTGACCTGCCATCCCAGCACGAGCACCACCGGCGGCGGCTTTGATCACGCCGTCTTGGATGGTGATACGGTTGACTCCACCGCGTTCGATGATCTGAGTATCGTACATGATCATGTCTTCGCCGTTGTTGAGCGAGGAGAGCATTCCATCGACCACAGGGTTCGACTCGATGCTTTGAACGAAGTTGAGGATTTGCGAAAGGCTCAAACGCATTCGAGCTGGGACACCGGCGATCTTCTTGTCGCCTGCATTCGCATCGAGTGCAGACTTGAGGGAAGTTTCGGCAGTCTTGCCAACCGACAGGTAAACGGCTTTGGGAGCCGTCGCAATGGCGATCTTGACATCGTCCCCGACGATCTTGCGAAGCTTATCGTCTGCGTTGTAGGGCAAAGGAACCGAAATATTGTGGAGATTCGCCCCCTGGTGCTTGCCCGACATGAGCTTGACGGAGATCGGAGCCCCTGCATTGGTCGCTTCGTTGGCAAGATCCTGAGCAAGTGCCTCGACTTTGGCCCCATCGGCGAGCGA
Source organism: Pirellula sp. (assembly GCA_021300015.1). Lineage (GTDB taxonomy): Bacteria > Planctomycetota > Planctomycetia > Pirellulales > Pirellulaceae > JBKCUI01. The sequence continues at coordinate 39,630 of JAJTFB010000022.1, forward strand.
GAATGCAGCGATGGCGTTGAGCGACGGATCGATCGAGACGCTGATGGCCGCCTCGACAGCACCTTCAGAGCTCGATTCGGTCAAAATCTTGATGAGTCGATCGAGGTACTCTTTGACCTTTGCCGACACGGCTGGATTGTCGATTTGGTCATCGATTTGGCTATAGAGAACCTTCTTGCCTTGATCGACACTGGTTTGCATCTGCGCTGCATCTTCAGGTGCGAACAACGTCATGGTCTTGGCGCTGATGGCGTTGGACTCGGAGATATGTCCCGAGAGTTTGGACATCATCGTCTTCATCGAACCGAGCTGCTTGGCATACCGGGAGCCTTCGACCATTTGAGCGCCGAAGTCGATCGTCATGTTCTTGTCCTTCGGATGGATGCCCAATCCAAAGACGAAGCGATCGGTATCGGTAATGGCCTCTTCGAGGGACTTCATGGCTTGCTCGCCCTGGACGCGATTGGCTTCGATCTCCGCGTCGCTCAAGTCTCCCGACTGGGCTTCCATGGCTTGCTCGAATCCGGTTCGCATCTGGCTCGTCAGCAGGTCGACCAATTCGTCAGGGATGTTTTGGACATTGACCTCGAACATCAAATCGTTCTTGGCGGCCATCTTTTCGATTCGCGATCCTGGGTTCTCAGGGGCCCCTTCAAGAGCTTCCTCAGCCGTGGATACAAACAACCAATCGCCCTTGTGCTGCGCAAAAAGGGTATTGGGCCCAAGATTCATGCTGTAGAGGCCTTCACCCAAATCCTCGGCTTCGCCGAACAATTCCAGACCGCCAAGGAACTCGTCCAAGTCGCTGATAGGGAGGGCCAAGACCCCCATAGGAAGGCCCGCGCTGCTGAGTTTGACAAAGCCGCCAATGGGACGCGCACGGTCGATGCCGCTGGTGTATCCGTTGACAGCACCGGTGATCAGACCGCTCTGAGCCCCGGCTCCAGAGATCCGCATCATGTGGGTAATATCGGGGAGCAATCGGTCCAGAGGAGCGATCGACAAAGTGACCACATCGGTTCCTTCGGTGCTCGATGTCTCGAACCCAGGAATCTCAAGGACCTTGGTGTCCTGGCCAAATACGTTGCATGTCGGCATGCAAACCAATGCACCCGAACCAAGAAAACTCGCTGCGGACATGCCCGCAATGGCTAACCTTCGAAATCTCATAGACAAGCGCTCCTTAAGCTCAAATGCAAAAAGCTCGAATTCAAAAACTTCAAGTTCAAAATCAAAGTCATCCAACAACGGCCAGCGGATTCCCGTGAATCCCCCATCTGGTCTTACCAGCATTCGACGGCACTTCGTTTTTCTTGGGACTTATCCCGAAAACGATTCCCAACCGCCTGCGCGTCCTAGCGTTCTCGAAATACAATACGCCCCTTGGTCAAATCGTAAGGCGAAAGCTCGACGCGAACCTTATCTCCAGGAACAATCCTAATGAAGTTCTTACGAATCTTGCCCGCGACGTGGGCCAGAACCTCAGATCCCGTCTCCAACTGAACCTTGAACCGTGTGTTGGCAAGCGCCGCGACGACGGTACCCTCTACTTCAAATGCTTCTTCGTTTTTTGCCATACAGGTTCCGAGGTTGTTCCCTTTCAAAAATGATCTGGTTTCAAAAGCTCAGGTTTCGCAAAAGACCTAGTCGAAACTCCCTTTGCCATTGTGCTTGTTATTAAGTCTATTTATAGACGATCGGGCCCTAGAGCGTCCACATCCCGCCGGACCTCATTGACGCATTTTCCCTAACTTATCAGGCTCTGCAACACCATCGAAACCGCATCTGTCCCTAAAGCGACCATCACTCCGCCTGATTCCAAGCAGTCTTTTTTGTACGTCGCGTGCCAACAAGGGGCCGCAGCCGGCCTGAAATCCGCCTTGTGCGAACCGAATGGTCCGTTTCGCTTGGCTTATTCGGCCCGAGGCTTGCTCACGCTCAAAACCCAATTGTCGGTTCCCCAGTGGTCTCGAGCCCTGCCTGAACACCCCTTGATTCGGTCCCGAGGTGTGGTCTTGGGCAAGGTCGAGGGGTCCGAATCGGCTCTGATGCTCTCCCAAATCCTTGAGGCGACCAAGTCGCTTGACTGGCAGGTCTGCCATGTCTGGCAACGCGACATGGCAGACCCGGGCTGGAACGGTTTTGAACCCGGCGGCACGCCGCTTGCCTGGCTGGTTGCCGAGCAATTCCGAAACTTGGTCCAAGACCCACGGCCCGTGATCGCCAATCGACCTGCATTCGATTCCGAGGCGCAACGGGTCGACTCACAAGCTTTAGACCCCAAACTTGATCGTATCCTTGAGATCATCATCGATGAGCCGAACCGATGGTGGATCGCCACAAAGCGGGCTCAGCAGAGCTACGATTTTTGGCCCGGGGGAATTCCTGAGTTCCCCATCCCTGAGCTGGTCCTGTCGCGAGCTTACATGAAAATTGCCGAAGCCTTCGCTTGGGGCAACCTGCAGATCCGACCCGGTGAGAAAATCGTCGAGATCGGCTCGAGCCCCGGGGGAGCTTGCCAATGGCTGCTCGACCAAGGAGCTAGTGTCACTGGGATCGATCCAGCGGAAATGGATCCGCGGATCCTCAAACATCCGAACTTCACCCACTGGCAAAGCCGCTCTTTGCAACTCAAACGCAAGCTGTTTCGCCCGTTTCGTATCTTGGTCTGCGATGCGAACGTCGCACCCAAGTACACCCTCGACACCGTCGAGGGTATCGTCATGTACCCGACGACGAACCTTCGAGCCCTTGTCCTGACGATCAAGCTTCCCGAGTGGCAGACCTCCAACAGCATCCCTGAGTTTCTAGACCGCGTGCGATCCTGGGGCTACGCCGATGTCGCCGCAAGGCAGCTTGGACACAACCGACGTGAAGTTTGTGTTATTGCCAAAAATCGCCTCGCAGTGGCCACTTCGGATTGAATTCAAAGAAGTTAGAATACAACCACTGAACACACCGAACACACGAAGGGCATGCCTTCTTGCTTTCCGTGTGTTCCGTGGTTAAAAAGCTAACCCGTATTCGGACTGTTTCAACTTATGCACCCAATTTTGAAAGCTAGCATCAAGCCTAACCGGTTCGCGGACCTCTCGAGCGGTTGCTTGGCTCTTGGACTTCTCGGGCTCTTTGGGCTAGCTGCCGAGTCGAATGCCCCAAGTGCCCCCAGAAAATCTAAGCCGATCGTGATCGCACATCGCGGCGCAAGCGGGTACCTCGTCGAGCATTCCGAGGGTGCCAAGGTTCTAGCGCATGCGCAAGGAGCCGACTTCATCGAGCAGGATGTCGTGCTGACCAAGGATCGCGTGTTCATCGTCTCGCACGACATCACCATGGCCGAGACGACCGATGTCGAAGCGATCTATCCGGACCGGCAT
>JAJTFB010000125.1 GCA_021300015.1 Pirellula sp.
AGGCTACGATTTTGATTCGGACGAATCGGACGGATCAGACTGATCAGACGGATCAGACGGATCAGACGGACGGTTGGCTCAGGTCGGCGTACTTTTTGCTCAGGATGTTCCTAGGCCAGGAAAAGCCCATGCCGATGCCGTTGAGCAATTCGGTTGGAACGACCCCACCGAGGATCTTGAACATCGGGCGATAAAGAGACTCCCAATCTTTGTTTCCGGCCGGGCAGTATTGCCTTCCATTTCCCTCGACGGCCGTGACCCCTTGGATTCGCGAAGCCAGGGAGGCCGACGCCATGAAGGAGCCGCCGATGCAGGTCAGATCCTGGACGTAGATCTTCATCCCCCATTGCTTGGCCGCAGCGCTGAGTAGGATCGAATCGCTGACCCCTTTGCAGGCTTTGACGGCAACGCCGGAGTAGCCTTGTTGTTTTGCGAACCGGAGCATTTCCAGATCGGTAAGCGATTCATCGATCACCACCGGTTTAAGGCGACTGACCCGGTGCATGGTGACTTCTTTGCGCAGTCGCAGGTCGCGTCCCATGGGTTGTTCGATGTAGTGGATTTTTGGGACGGCCTCTCGATTGAGTCTCTCGAGCCTTTCGAGGAAATCGATCACATAGTCTTCGTTTTCGCAGGCTTCATTGAAGTCCAACGAATACGAGAACTGCTTGGTCGGGAACGCTCTCGAAGCGATCCGATCGATCTCGACGACCCGTCCGACGTCGGCATCGAGTTCCTTGCCTGTGAGCTTGATTTTCAGATGGGATAGCTGTTGGCTTCGGATCCAATCTTCGAGGGTCTCAGGGAGCCCATCGTCGATTTTACGATTTAAATCATCTTTGCTCAGAGGATCGAGCGAACCGACCAGATGGTACAAAAACAAAGTCGGTGCTGTTTTTGGAGCGATGATCTCGGAGAAATCCTTACCGAGGAATTCTTCGCCTAGGAAGTGCGACAGATCGGTTCCGACATGCTCCTGGGTGAAGCAGTCGAAGGAATTTTTCCCATGCAATCGTCCGTAGGCATCGTGCAAGGCGATATCTAAGGGGGAGATTGCAAGAGCGATCGCAAGATCTGGGATCGCTTCGGTCAGTTTCATCGAAGCGGCGAGTTCTTCGGCAAGCTTCTTGGCAATCGGTTTGATTTGGCTGGCCAGGTGCAGGGGGTGCTGATCGGCAACAAGGCTCGTTGCCGCAGCGACGATCCGTTCGGCCAGCACGATGACGGTCTTGAGGGCCATTTCGGGGGTCAAGCTAACCGAGGGCCAGGCCCAAGCCGTCCCCATGGTCATCTCGCCGATGCCGTGCGCTTTTTTCTTGGTGTTTTGGTCTTCGAGGCTCAGTGCCACGCGGAAGACCGTCACATCCTTGACCACCCGTCCACCGAATTTAAGTGGCGATCGATACAGATAAGGAAACTTTTCGGATTCAGCTTCAACGACGGCAATCTTCGACTTGCTCATGGAAAGAGACTCGGTGCTCCAAAAAGGCTCAAACGATATCCAATGGGTCAATCCAATGGGTCATCAGGGCGATAGCATAGACATTTCGCGTTGGGGCACGAAAGGGTCCAACGTGAAAATTCCTGAGGAATTCCGTTACTTCTCGATTTTTGTTGGCCTGTTTTGTTGGCTAGGCCATTTTCGGCTTGCCCGGATCGATTGGATTGGATTTTCAGCGGTCTTGGACGAACGATGGAGGGCTATCGGCGGGCTTCGAGTTGCCTCGCGATGTACTTGGCCAAGACATCGGTTTCCAAGTGCACCGAGTCGCCGGACTGAAGATTTCCGAGCGTGGTGACCTCGAGGGTATGAGGGATCAGGGCGACGGAAAAATGGTCATCGTCGGCTTCGACGAGCGTCAGACTGACTCCGTCGATGGTGATGGATCCTTTGGGTGCCATTTGACGAAGCAGCGGGATCGGCGCGGTGAATTCGTAGAATCGCCATTGTCCCTCGTTGCGAATGTGCCTTAGGAGTCCAAGTCCATCGATATGGCCTGTGACGAAATGCCCCCCGAGCCGGTCGCCGACTCGGAGCGAGCGTTCGCAGTTGACCTCTTGGCCAGGGGCCAAGAGTCCGAAGTTGGTTTTCGAGAGGGTTTCCGAACCGAGTTCGAAATGGCAAAGCGAGCCATCGATTTCGACGACCGTCAGGCAGCAACCCGAGAGGGCGACGCTGTCGCCGAGTCCGATCGGTTTGCCGTCGGAACTGGCAAGTTTGCCGAGATCGAAGATCATGCGTTTGCCCGGTCCGACAGGGATCGCGGCCGTCAGGATCGCTTTGGATTCAACGAGTCCGGTGAACATGCATCAGGAGCCTTCAAAAGAACATATGGAGCACCAAAGGGTAGCGGTTCGTCGGAATTCGGCAACTCGGTCGGTTTGTTTTTTTTGGTTGTCATTAGGCTTGTGGGGTCTCAGGGAGACTAGCAAAATTTGCAAATATCGGACAGAATTCGGCCATGACGTATCGGCATTGCAATTTCCTTTCACTGAGACACAAACCATGAGCTTGATCGAAAACATCCAAGGCCGCCAAATCTTCGATTCCCGGGGAAATCCAACCGTCGAAGTCGACGTTCGATTGGTCGATGGTTCGTTCGGTCGGGCTGCGGTTCCCAGTGGTGCGAGCACCGGGGCGCATGAGGCTTGGGAACTTCGAGACGGCGACAAGACCAAGTACATGGGCAAGGGTGTACTTGGAGCCGTGGCGAACATTCAGGACAAGATCGCCGATGAGATGATCGGAATGGATGCTTTGGACCAACGGTCGATTGACGCGACGTTGTGTGCACTGGATGGGACCCCGAACAAGAAGAATTTCGGAGCCAACGCGATTTTAGGCGTGTCGTTGGCGGTGGCCAAGGCGGCGGCGGATTACACCGGACAGCCTCTTTACCGCTATCTCGGTGGTGCCGGTGCGCATCTTTTGCCAGCCCCAATGATGAACATCATCAACGGTGGCCAACATGCCGACAACTCCGTCGATGTCCAAGAATTCATGGTGTTGCCTTTGGGGTTTGACTCCTTTAGCGAGGCTTTGAGGGCTGGCACGGAGATTTTCCACAACCTCAAGAAAGTGCTCGGCGAGAAGAAGCTCAACACCTCCGTCGGGGACGAGGGGGGCTTTGCACCGGACCTCAAGAGCAATCGCGAAGCCTTGGACCTGATCATGGACGCGATCCAACGTGCTGGGTACCAAGCCGGCAAGCAGATTTTCATCGCCTTGGACGTCGCAGCGACAGAGTTCTACGACGAGAAGACCAAGAAATACACGATCGATGGCAAGCAGCTATCAGGCGACCAGATGGTCGACTTCCTTGCCGATTGGGTAGCCAACTATCCGATTTGTTCGATCGAAGACGGCTGTTCGGAAGACGATTGGGATTCCTGGAAGAAGCTCACCGACCGAGTCGGTTCCAAGGTCCAGCTTGTCGGTGACGACCTCTTCGTAACGAACACCGAGCGTCTTCAGCGAGGGATCGATGCGGGGATCGCCAACAGCATCTTGATCAAGGTCAATCAGATTGGAACGTTGACCGAAACGATCGAAGCGATCCAGTTGGCCCATCGCAACGGTTATACGAGCATCTCGAGCCATCGCAGCGGTGAGACCGAAGATTCGACCATCGCCGACTTGGCCGTGGCCCTTTCGACCGGTCAGATCAAGACCGGGTCGGCATCCAGGTCCGATCGGATGGCCAAGTACAATCAGCTATTGCGGATCGAGGAAGAGCTCGGCGCCGGTGCCCGTTATGCCGGTCCGCTGTTCCGACGCCACAAGTAAAGATCCCAATTTTCCTTTAATCCCCGAAAGGTTGGCAACAAGTGCCCCGACGGACCGACATCCACAAGATTCTGTTGATCGGATCAGGCCCCATTGTCATTGGCCAAGCTTGCGAGTTTGACTATTCGGGGACCCAGGCTTGCAAAGCCCTTCGCGAGGAGGGTTTTGAGGTCGTGCTAGTCAACAGCAATCCGGCGACGATCATGACCGACCCGGCGTTGGCCAACCGGACCTACATCGAGCCTCTGACGTGGGAATTCGTGGCCAAGGTCATCGAGCGGGAGCGACCCGATGCGATTTTGCCGACTCTCGGTGGCCAGACGGCGTTGAATATCGCGATGGAATTGGCCAAGCATGGGGTGCTTGAGAAATTCCAATGCGAGATGATCGGTGCGAATCCCGAGGTGATTCACAAGGCCGAGGCGCGCGATGCTTTCAAACTGGCCATGGAGAAGATCGGGATGGAGGTATGCCGAGGTCACGTGGTCCATACGATCGCCGAGGGCCGCGAGGCGCTTGCCGACGTCGGGTTACCGTGTGTGGTGCGACCGAGTTTCACCATGGGTGGAAGTGGATCGGCGATCGCTTACAACCGCAACGAGTTTGACTCACTGGTCCAAAACGGACTGACTCTTTCGCCCATTACCGAGGTCCTGATCGAGGAATCGATCATCGGTTGGAAGGAGTACGAGATGGAGGTGATGCGCGACGTGGAGGACAACGTCGTGATCATCTGTTCGATCGAAAACTTCGATCCCATGGGGGTCCACACTGGCGATTCGATCACCGTGGCTCCTGCCCAAACCTTGACCGACAAAGAATACCAACGCATGCGAGACGCAAGCTTGGCGATTATTCGCGAAATCGGAGTCGAGACAGGGGGTTCGAATATCCAGTTTGCGATTCATCCGCAAACGGGTCGGATGATCGTCATCGAGATGAACCCCCGGGTCAGTCGATCGAGCGCTTTGGCCAGCAAAGCCACCGGATTTCCGATTGCCAAGATCGCTGCGAAGCTGGCCGTGGGCTACCGCCTTTGGGAGCTCAAGAACGACATCACTCAAAAAACCCAAGCTTGTTTTGAGCCGACGATCGACTATGTGGTCACCAAGATCCCGAGATTTGCTTTCGAGAAATTCCCCGAAGCCGATTCGACCTTGACGACGCAGATGAAAAGCGTCGGCGAGACGATGGCCATCGGCAGGACATTCAAAGAGTCCTTTCAGAAAGCTTTACGAGGGCTTGAGGTTGGAGCCTTTGGGTTCGGGGCCGACAGCAAAGACCTTTGGTATACCGACCGCCGGCCTGATGACGAAGAGATCCGAAGCAAGTTATCCAGACCCAATGCGGATCGCGTCTGGTATCTGCGCTATGCGATACTCAGTGGAATGAGCCTGCAAGAGATCCACACGATCACGGCCATCGACCCATGGTTCTTGGACCAGCTCCATCAGATCGTCCAGATGGAGAACCAATTGCGAGAGATCGGCAGTTTGAGCCAGTTGCAAGTCGAGCAGATGCGGAGGGCCAAGCAGGCCGGTTTTTCCGATCGCCAGTTGGCGACATTGCTCGGAAGCGACGACCAAGAGGTACGATCCTGGAGGATTGCCCGCGGAATCCGAGCGACTTACAAGTCCGTCGATACATGCGCCGCAGAATTCGAGGCCTACACTCCTTACTACTACAGCAGTTACGAGACCGAAGACGAAACACCGCCGAAGGAGAGTGGCAAGAAGCGGGTGATGATCCTCGGGGGTGGTCCGAATCGGATCGGCCAGGGGATCGAATTCGATTACTGCTGTTGCCATGCGAGTTACGCGCTCCGCGAGATCGGCATCGAGTCGATCATGGTCAACAGCAATCCCGAGACCGTCAGCACCGACTACGACACGAGCGATCTACTGTTTTTCGAACCCTTGACGACCGAAGATGTATTGAACATCTACGACCGAATGCAACCCGACGGAGTGATCGTGCAATTCGGCGGACAAACCCCGCTGAACCTGGCCCGAGCTCTCGCCGATGCCGGGGTACCGATTGTTGGAACGAGTGTCGAGACGATCGAGGATGCCGAGGATCGCGAGAAGTTCCAAAAGCTGATCGTCGAGTTGAACCTCAAGCAACCTGCCAATGGAATCGCTAGGACGATGGAGCAGGCCCGAGCCGAGGTGCAAAAGATTGGTTATCCGTGCCTTGTGCGCCCGAGCTTTGTGCTCGGAGGACGAGCCATGGAGATCTGCTACGACCACTCGCAATTCGATCGGTTCGTCGCTGAGGCGTTCGTGGTGGCCCAAGGCCAACCGGTGCTCATCGACAGGTTTCTCGAAGACGCCATCGAGGTCGACGTCGACGCCGTCTCCGATGGCGACGATGTGGTCATCATGGGGATCATGGAGCATATCGAAGAGGCGGGTGTTCATTCGGGCGATTCGGCTTGCGTCATTCCTTCGTTTACCCTTGGCCAAGACGTGCTTACGGAGATCCGACGCGCGACGCGAGCCATGGCCCAGCGACTTCGCGTCGTAGGACTCATGAACGTCCAGTTCGCCATCAAGAAAGAGGACGATGGCCAGCAGCATGTCTACGTGCTCGAGGTCAATCCTCGTGCGAGCCGAACGGTGCCGTTTGTCGCCAAGGCCACCGGGGTGCCGGTAGCCAATATTGCCACCAAGGTGATGGTCGGCAAGAAGCTCAAGGAACTCGGGATCGAATCCGAGCCGATACCGCGAAGCATATCGGTCAAGGAAGCCGTCTTCCCTTTCCGAAAATTCGCTGGGGTCGATATCGTTTTGGGCCCGGAGATGCGTTCGACGGGCGAGGTCATGGGCATCAGCGACGATTTCGCAATCGCCTTTACCAAAAGCCAAATCGCGGCCGGAACCGTCTTACCGACCGAGGGAAATGTCTTCCTGAGCATCGCCTCTAGGCAGCGCCAAGGCATCGATTGTTTGGCCAAGCAGTTGCACGATATGGGATACAAACTCTTGGCCACGACCGGGACGGCATTGGAGATCGAGAAAGCGGGGATCCCAGTGACGCGGATCAAGAAACTCGCCGAGGGGAACCCGAATCTGATCGACTATCTTAAGAACGACGATGTGAGCTTGATCATCAATACCCCGAATGGCAAGGGAGCCAGGACCGACGAGGGTCGCATTCGGGCCGCTTCGGTGCAGTACGGCGTGCCTTGCATCACCACCCTATCGGCCGGTCGAGTCGCCGTAGAGGCCATGCAGGCTAGCCGCAACAAGGTCGTCGAAGTTCTTTCGCTCCAAGAGCGTTTTGCCTGACGCAACGTGCGTAAACCGGTCGGACAGACCGTTAGCGGGGGTGCTCTTGTCCGATGAAGTCCGAGACCGATTGGCTTTGTTTTTTGGGTTCGCTGCCCCAGGCGTTCCCCCAAGAGGAGAACCAACTGGACTTCTTCGAATTCGACTCCGAGGGAGGTTTCGGATCTGGATAAGGATCGAGCCATTCTGTGGTTTTGTTCCACATCCGCTTGCTGGACATAGACAACCGCTGCGTCAGGGTTTTCTTGTTCGTTTCATAACTGCGAACGGGCCGAGAGGTTTTGGTTTTTGAGCCGCTAGGCCACCAGGAATTCCAGGCAGATTTAGGATTGGATTTCGAGTTTTTCGAAGCGATCCATTCGAGCCACTCCGGCTCGGACTCCAAGACCGAGGCGACTTGGCCAGCCGATTCGGGCGATTGATGGGAGGTCGCCTGCCGCAGAGCGGAGTCTACGGGAGCCTGTGCCCAGAGGCTTTCCGTAGAGATTTGCAGATTTGAGATCAGAAAGAGCAACAGACACGAGCGGCCCATGAGCCCAATTTTCGTCTGGATACACTTGCTCATCGACAAGCTGAAAAATCTAGGACAAGAACGCATGGTGGGAGCTCCTTATCGAAAGGCTTTGTTAAAAGCTGGACACAGCCTGAGTCGTAGCAAAAATCGGACCTGGGCGTCCAGCCAAGCTTGAATGAAAAACTGGCCTGAAAAACTGGCCTCAAAAACTGGCCTCAAAAACTGGACCGGGAGCGGCCCGTGCGAATCGGCCCGTGCGAATCGGCCCGTGCGTATCGTCCCGTGCGTATCGTCCCGTGCGTATCGTCCCGGGCGTATCGTCCCGGGCGAATCGGCCCGTGCGCATCGGATCGAG
>JAJTFB010000126.1 GCA_021300015.1 Pirellula sp.
CGTTGGTAAGTTTCGAGGGCAAGATGATTTCGAATCGAGAGCCCAGTCCAGGCCCGTCGCTGCGCGGGGTGATTCTCCCGCCGTGGTCGGTGATGATGCGATTGGTGATCGGCAAGCCCAGACCGGTACCGCGTCCGTCGCGCCGTCTTGTAAAGAACGGTTCGAACAAATGCTTGAGGACCTCCTGGTCCATCCCGCAGCCATTGTCTTCGATCACCAAATGGACTTGGTCCTGTTCTGGCCGATGGTGGACTTTCACGCGAACGACCCCAGACTTCGAATCTGGATCGAGGGATTCAAGAGCATTGGTTACGAGGTTCAAGACCACTTGGGTCATTTCCTGTGGACTGGCCCAGGCAATCGCGGGGGTTTCGGAGATCTCGACTTCGATTTTCTGCGAGCGGTAGGGACCTAGATGCCGAACCATATCGACGACATCCTCGACGATCTCGTTCATGTCGGTCTGTTGTTTGCGTTGGATCGTCCCGAGCCGAGAGAAGTCCAATAGCCGCTCGGTGATGCCCTTGCATCGGAAGGCCTCGTCTTGGATGCGCCGAAGGTACGTTCGGAGCGTATCGAGATCGGCGCCAGCGAGGCTTTCGGTGGGTGTGTCTGAAAGGGGCGCAGACTCCTGCATGATCGGATGGAGAATCCGATGCAATCGGGCTTCGAGCGCCTCGGCGCTCCAGGCGATTGCGGCAAGCGGGTTATTGATTTCGTGCGCCACACCGGCGGCCAGAAAACCGACGCTCGCGAGCTGCTCGTTTCGGATCACCTCCTCGGAGCGCTGACGAACTTGCTCTTTAAGGTCCTTTTGAATCGCCAGGAAACTCTGTGCACTGAGATTGATCGCGTGGGCCAATTCGGCGATCTCATCGGAGCTCGAGGTGTGGATCCGATAGGCGAAATCGCAATTGGCTACCCGTCGCGCACCGTACAAGAGGTTCTTAAATGGTCGAACCACAGCCGAGCGGGTATAGACAAACAATCCCACCAGCATCCCAATGGCCAGGATCGCGCTGCTCCAAGCCATGATGATCCACGTTCGATACCTGATGCGCACTTCATCCCGGAAGCTGACCATCCGGAGGGTCAAAAGATTAGGCAGTTGGTGGGCAAGTTCGCCCAGTTGGTCGAGATCTTGTTCCTGTTGCAGACGCGCTACACGATGGGTCATCAGATCCTTCTGGCCGTTTCGCCAAGCGATCTCGTTGATCAGTTCGCCGATCTTCTCGGCGGTTTCCAATTCTTCGCTTCGGTCGGCAAGAAACAATGCATCGGTATGCGAGCTTTCGAGCCTCGATTTGTACCTCGCTAAAATCTCCCGAACCTGTTGCAGACGATCCGAAAAAGGTTTGCGGGCATAGCTATTCGAAGGATCGGTTTCCTGCATGGCAAAGGTGAGTATTTCCCGACTCTGCACCGGTTCCTGATCCACCCTCAGATCGTCGATCGCTCGGGTCAATTCGGCCGTAAGAGGGATCTCGCTTGCCCGGGAACTCAGCGTCGCGACAAGTTCCTTGTAGGCGTAAACGCCTCGGAAGGAGCTATAGCCCAAGACGGCGATGACTAGTCCTAGGACCACCATCGCGATTTGCAGCTTCTTTCGGATTGTCCAACGGGAAAGCATTTTCGACTCACAGGCTCGAGCAACTTTTTCACCCGAGGCGCTTGTACCAAAACCGAGTACTTTCCCGCAACATCAGTGATTGCTAGCGATTTGCATTGCTAGCGAACAGATCCGACGCATCGCGAAGCGATTTTTGAAGCGCAGGTTGCAATCGCAGCTTGGAATTGCGCATTGGGCTTCCAATCGATCGAGTGCGACCTATCGCATTCGATCGATTGGAAGTCTCCGATTTCAATGCCATAAATCCAGACGAACTCCGGCAGGATCCCTAACTCCTGTCCCAATCGCAAAGCGTCGATGAGCCCGATCCCATGCGAGGAGACCCCACCTGAGGGCAACGCCGACTCAGGCACCGCGGGCCAACGCCAACAATGGACCTTGCCGAGACTCTCCCCAAGGCAAGCGTCGACAAGCACCCAGGTTTGGGTTGCTCGCTCATCGCTTCCCATCGCCGCTGCAAACCCAAGCAAATCCAGCGGCGTTTCCAAACGGTGCAACCGAGCCGCATCGCAGTGCCATCGATCGAGCAATCGATCGAGCACTCGCCAACCGACTTGGTCGGCTCCCTGGGCCGAGCCTATCCCGAAAACTTCGAAGGGGATCTCTCGCGATTCGGACCTCATTGCCGCTGGATCTTGACCTTCAAAAAGTGCGTCGAACAACTGATGCATGGATCGTAGCAGCGCACGAGTCGCTCGCAGGCCAAGGCGATCGATGGATCCGAGTCGCGGTGGATCTGCTCGAGGAGCAACCGCAAATCCGCTTCGATGCGGGCTTGGTTCTGCGAAGTCGGCGGAACGATCTTGGCAAACACGACGTTTCCGGCATCGTCGATTTGGTAGCGATGAAAAATCAGCCCTCGTGGAGCTTCGGTCGCACTCATGCCTATTCCCGCGCGCGGCTCGTAGGAGGCACGAGGGGCAAGCCCACCGAGGACGCCGTCCTGCAAGGCTTGGACAATGCGCAAGGCCTCTTCGAAGGCATGGACGACCTCGATGGCCCGGGCCAGGATGCTTTGGTAAGGATTGCATCGGCGGGCATCGAACCGCAGCTCGTCAGCCAGACGCTTGGCTTGCGGTCCGAGTCGCTCTTGGTTGTGGTACAACCTTGCCATGGGTCCGACAAAGTACTCAATGCTTGCACCGTCGGCACCAAGGAACTTCGATTGCAGAGCCGTCGAATGGGGTACCTGAACCTCCTGAAAATGGGTCTCGTAGAGTTCGAGCCCGATGGTTTGATCCGGACCGATCGCCACACGTCCCGATTCGATGGGGTAACGATCTGTCTCGATCAGCGATACGTAATGGTAAGGGGCCGTGAAATCGGGAAACGGAAGATTTCCAAGCCACCGGGCCGCGTCGATGGCCTCTTGGAGGGCTTTCTGAAGTTCGGGGATCAGGTCGGTCAGTTGGCTGGTTTTCGGGAGTCGGTAAAAGCCACCGATGGCGATGTTGATCGGGTGGATCGCCCGGCCGCCGAGGACTTCGAGGATCCGATTTCCGAGCTGCTTGAGTTTCAAGCCTCGCTTGACTTGGTCTGGGAATATCTTGGCCAATTCTATCCCACTCTGGCAATCGAAGAAATCGGGGGCATGGAGCAAGTGGATGTGCAGCACATGGCTTTCGATCCACTCGGCGCAGTAGACCAGACGGCGCAGCGAGGCGATGGGTTCCGGGATTCGAATGCCCAGGATCGTCTCGAGGGCTTGGACGGCCGTGACTTGATAAGCGATCGGACAGATGCCGCAGATGCGCGAGGTGATATCGGCGACATCCTCGATCGATCGGCCTCGCAGGAGAGCTTCGAAGAACCTTGGGGGCTCGTAGATATTCAGTTCGATTTGCTCGATCCGAGAGCCGCACAGACGGATGTTCAATGCACCTTCTCCCTCGACGCGAGTCAGGATCGGGACACGGATGGAACGCGGTTGGCTCATAGGTAAGTGGGTGCTACGATCGAGAGGGAGGTTGAAGTTGCCATAGTCGTCGGGGGGATTCGCCGAGCCTGCGGCTTTCGCCCTGGAATTCTGGCGAGGCAGGATGGAACGATTGGAGGAACATCGCGGCCTGAGTATTGGACATTTGATTCAGCAGAAGACCATCGGAGAGGGCTTGCATGTTGGTTTGCGATGCGGGTCCAAAGCATGCGTAGCAACCTCGGTCGTAGGCCGGGCATATCGCTCCGCAACCGGCTTGGGTGACCGGTCCGAGGCAGACTTTTTTCTGGGCCACAACGACGCAGACGGTGCCGCGCCGTTTGCAGGGTTGGCAGACGCATTCGGTGGAGGTTTTGGGGCGTCGGCCGCCGGCCATGGCCAGAACGACTTCGATGAGTTGGTGTTTATCGACGGGGCAGCCGCGGAGCTCGAAATCGACCTGGACGTGCTGTGCGATGGGGCTCGATTCGGCCAGCGACTCGATCATTTCCGGAGAGGCGTAGACGGCTTTTTTGAACTCCTCATAGTCTGCGAAGTTTCGCAAAGCTTGCACACCTCCCGCCGTAGCGCACGTGCCGATGGTGATCAGTTTTTTGCTCTGGGCGCGGAGTTCTACGATGCGATGTAGGTCTTTCGGGGTACTGATGGAACCTTCGACGATCGCAAGGTCGTAGGGGCCAGGTCGCAGGTCGCTGGAGGCTTCAGCAAAGTGAGCAAACTCGATACGATCGGCCAGTGCCAAGAGCTCTTCTTCGCAGTTCAAGAGGGTCAATTGGCAGCCATCGCAGGAGGCGAATTTCACGACCGCAACGGTAGGCTTATGTGGTTTTCCTGTGGATTTTTCCATGCTTTAGAGATCCTTGATCTCAAGAAGAGTCTCGGCCAAGTCGTAGGGGACGACCGGGCCATCTTTGCAAAGAAACAACGGTCCCCATTGGCAGTGGCCACAGTATCCGACTCCGCATTGCATGTTGCGTTCCATCGAGAGCCAAATGGAGCTTGCGGGGATTCCGAGTTTCCTAGCGCTCTGCGCACAGCGGTGCATCATGATTTCCGGTCCGCACAAGAGGACTTGGGTCCGTTCAGGGCGGAAATCCGGGTAGTCCAAAAGCGAACTTCGGCGATTGAGCAAGTGCGTCACATTTCCGACCGGCCCGGTCCAGGTGGGTTTGCATGGCGAGTTTTCAACGAGTGGGTCTTGCGCATGATCGACGATCGTTTCGACCCCGATGTCGGCACGTTTCCAAGCGTCCAATTCGGCGGCATAGAGGATGGTCTCGGGGCTGCGCGAGCCGTAAAGAAGATCCACACGGCCGAAATCATCGCGTCGGCTTCCGATCGCATAGACGACCGGGCGCAAGGGAGCCATCCCCAATCCACCCGAGAGCAGCAGGACGTCTTGGCCGATGAGTTGTTGCATAGGCCACGAGGTCCCGTAGGGGCCACGCACACCGAGCCCATCTCCGACGCGTAGCTTTTCGAGGGCGTTGGTCACACGCCCGACGGCCCGAATCGTGTGCAAAAAAGTGCAGCTTTCGAAAGTGCCGCTTTCGACAACTCCAGGACTCGCCGTCCCTAAGGCTCGATCGATCGGTGGGCCACTGTGGCTGATGGCAACCTCTCCGGACCCGGGCAACAAGAGCATGTTGAACTGGCCGGGGGAGAAACGGTAAGCGTCGGCATAGGGGCTCGGTTCGAGTCGCAGTTCGAGGGTAAAGACGCTCGATGTGGGGGTATCGAGTTCCCGATCGATGCGCGTGATCGTCGCACGGTGAGGATGCCAAGGGTCCCGATCGATGGGATCGGCTTGCGGATCGGCATGCGGATCGGGGATGGAATCTAAGGAAGACAAGGGTGCGGAGCTCATCGGTGGTGGAGCCTAGGTGGGACGTTCAAAAGAGGTGCATCGGAGGGTTCAAGGAGTTTGGCGACTTCTTGGGTCAGATCGATCCCCACGGGGCACCAAGTGATGCATCGGCCGCATCCGACGCAGCCGCTTGAGTCAAACTGGTCGAACCAGGTGGCCAGTTTATGGGTCAGCCATTGACGGTAGCGAGATCGGACGGTGTTTCGGACCGGAGCGCCTGAGGTGTGGGAGAAATCGGGGTTGAAGCACGAGTCCCAATGGCGTTGGCGGATGGACGACTCGTTGAGCAAGTCGGAGACTTCGTCGACGCTTGAGCAAAAGCAGGTCGGGCAGACCATCGTGCAATTGGCGCAGGACAAGCATCGGTCGGCGACATTTTGCCAGTGGGGGTGATTCAGACGCGCCAGGAGCGCATCGCGCAGATCGCCCGACTGGCCATCTATGTTCGAGGGGCCCGAAATAGAAGGGCCCGAAATAGAAGGGGCCGGGGGCATCGCCCGTTGGATTTTCTTGTGGACTGCTTCGATGGTCTGTTTTTTGGCCTCGAGGATTTCGGGGGTGGGTTCCTCGGAGGGGAGTTGATCGAGGATGACTTGACCGCGTCGCGATCCGGCTTGGATCAAGAAACCGTGGGTGAATTGGCAATCGCTCGATGGGACCAGTTCGGTCAGCGCCAGATCGTAGTAGGAGTTTGAATTTGAGTTGGGCCCGGGAAGTTCGGGCCCGGGCAGTTCGGGCCCTGTGTTCATCGAGGGGCAAAAGCAGGTGCTGGCTGCGGTGGTGCATTGGACAGCGATGACGAAGAGGTTTTTGCGACGCAGCGCGTACTGCGAGTCGACGAAAGGTGGTGACATCAAGACACGGTCTTGGATGGCGATTGCGGCCAGTTCGCATGCGCGTAGGCCCAGGATTGCCATCGGTTGGACGAGCTGTGGTTCGCGGACGCCGCCGGCGGTTGGATCGGCGTCAGCTTTCTCGGGGCCAGCTTTTTCGGCGTCAGCTTTTTCGGGGCCGGGCAAGACCGAGGTGGGAGGAAAGAGGAATTGTTTGGGGGAGTGGGGACCGAGGTTGAAGTGGAATAGTTTTTGGTTTTCCGGTGCGGAGGGAGTTTGGGTCAACTGGTACACAGCGGGAGCTTGGGAATCGCAGTATCCTTTGGGGAGTTGCCCGATCGAGGTGATTTCGTCGTAGACGATTGCGTGTTGATCGAGCGTAGGCCCCAGGACGCGGTAGTTTTCGCTTCGCAGGATATCGATAAGGGTTTGCAGTCGGCTCGGAGCGATCCAACGGGAAGTTCCCCAGTGTGGAGACCCCCAGGGTGGAGTTCGAGGAGAATCGACGTCCGGAGGCTTGCTCAGAGGTTCGGTCATAGGACTTAGGGACTTGGGGCAAGAGAAATGGGCGGACGAGCCAAACGCGTAGCGGATGGATTTCGAACGTTTTTATTGTAGGAGATTGAGCGTTCGAAAACGGCGTAATTCCTTGGAATTCATGGCTAAAACAGACAACAAGCTCACTGCATCTCGCGGTGCTTTGCGTTGCGAGAAAAACTGTTTGGAATAATTTCCGGAAAAGCCCTTGCACGATCGAGGCTCGGTCCATATTCTTCTCATCCCTCGCTGATTGATGCCTGCGTGACGCAAGTCGCCCAGGAGCAAATTGGCCTTGGAACTGAAATCGAGTTCGACGTCGAAAAGACGAAACGAACTTTGAAAAAAGTTCGAGGGAAGGGTTGACGGAAGCCGACAACAGCGGTTACCATGTCGACCCCTCAGCAACGAAAGCTGTCCGACGGGAACGAGCAAGAGCGATCTTGGTAGTTCGATCAGACGGTCAAATGGCTGGGTAAAAGTTGATTGATTTGATCTTTGACAATCCGGTGGACGAGCCTTCGAGTGATACACTCTTTCGGGAGTGAGGTCACAATTGAGTTGTTTTGAGTAGTTTTTTAAATCGGTGTCTTGTCGACCACAAGACACCAACCGGTTTCAAGACCGTAGCTAGTTAGTCATGGTCATTGAGAGATTTCGCAAGAGGTTTCTTGGTGGTCTAAGCATAAACAAGTGAAGGGTTTGATCCTGGCTCAGAATGAACGTTGGCGGCGTGGATTAGGCATGCGAGTCGCGCGATAATGTAGCAATACAGGACAGCGGCGAAAGGGAGAGGACAACATAGGAATCTGCCCTGGGGTCGGGGATAGCGTCGGGAAACTGACGGTAATACCCGATAATATCCAAGGATCAAAGGAGCAATTTGCCCCGGGATGAGCCTATGCCCCATTAGCTAGTTGGCGGTGTAATGGACCACCAAGGCTGTGATGGGTAGCTGGTGTGAGAGCACGACCAGCCTCACTGGCACTGAGACACTGGCCAGACACCTACGGGTGGCTGCAGTCGAGAATCTTCGGCAATGGACGAAAGTCTGACCGAGCGACGCCGCGTGTGGGATGAAGGTCTTCGGATTGTAAACCACTGTCGAGGGGGATTAAGGG
>JAJTFB010000127.1 GCA_021300015.1 Pirellula sp.
GGGCCTCACGAAGCTCAGAAAAGCCCCAGACTTCCTGGAGCATTTGAAAAAAACGAGCTGGAATCGTCGTTGACATGGGTAAAACCTCCCTGAAGAACCGTACAAAACAGACTCGGATCCCCAAACCTCTTGTGGAGCCTGGATGCACCTTTTGGGCGCCCCGAGGCGATGGGTCTATTCAACGGGAGGGTTGTGACACGTTTGGTCACTGGCCGAAAAATTTGTGCTCAATTTTTTGTGCTCAAATTATTTAGCCAGAATTTTTTCGGGGGCTTTTCCCCGAGCTCAACTCGTTTTGGAGCTATTTTTTGAGATCTGAGAAAACCTCGTCGAACTTTTTCAACTTCGGAACGATCACTGCCCGACAGTAACCCTTCGAAGTGTTGAGGTTGTAGTAGTTTTGATGGTAGCCCTCAGCCGCGTAAAAAACGCCGATCGGGGTGATCTCGGTGACGATTTTACCGTCGTAAACTTCCTTGTTGAGCTTGTCCTTGTACTCAAGGGCGACTTTCTTTTGCTCGTCGTTTTCGTAAAAGATCGCCGATCGGTATTGGGTGCCCTCGTCGTAGCCTTGCTTGGTATTGGGTGCCCTCGTCGTAGCCTTGCTTGTTGAGCGTCGTCGGGTCGTGGGTCTTCCAGTGGATTTCCAACAGCTTGGCAAACGAGACGACCTTGGGGTCAAACTCGACCTGAATGACCTCAGCATGGCCCGTCGTCCCCGTGCAGATTTCCTCATAGGTCGGATTCTTGGTCTTGCCACCGGTGTAACCCGAGACGACCTTTTCAACCCCTTTGACCCGTTGAAATACAGCTTCGGTGCACCAGAAGCATCCGCCGCCAAAGGTTGCTTTTTCCAATTTTCGTTCCTTGGTTGTCGCCGATGGAGTTGAAGAAGTCGCCTTGGAGTCGCTTTGTGCCATTCCAAGCGGTGAGAGCAACCACGCCAGTGCAAAGCACCAGAGAGCAGGCGTGCTCGGGTTTTTCCAATTGCTAAACAGGGTGCGTCGGGTCACTTGCATCGATTTCCTCACGTGAATCAGGTGTTGTGCGTTCGCTCGTAGGACATTGTATTCGATTCGCAAGCCCGGAAAACAGGCGTCGGAACCCCGACCCGCGCGACTTTCGGTTCGTCATGGCCTTATTTGTGCGTTAATATTGAGGATATGTCCAACCATTTCCAACCTGAGAACCCCCAAGCGATCCTCGCGAGTCGCTCAGGGAGTTTTTTGCCAACTCGACGGCGGGATTTCCTGCGATCCCTAGGAGGAGGTCTAGGAGTCGTCGCCTGCGCGGCGATCGAATCGCAAATCCGGGCACAAAGCCCCGATCGCCGATCGGTCGGGGATTTCGATCCGCTCAATCCCCATGCCCCGAGAACCCCACACTTTGCACCTCGCGCCAAATCGGTCATCTTTTTGTTCATGGTCGGTGGCCCGTCCCAAATCGACACCTACGATTATAAGCCCCTATTGGACAAACTCGATGGCAAGCCGGTACCTGCCTCGATCCGCGATGCTTTGAATGCGACTCGGCATGCCAACGTCTTCCACGGTTGCGACGATGTGATCCTCAAAAGCCCTTATGCGTTCAAACCCCACGGCCAATCGGGAATGTGGGTCAGCGAACTGATGCCCCATACGGCCGAGCATGTCGACGATCTTTGCTTCATCCATTCGATGCAGGCCGATAGCAACAACCACGCGCCGGCAAGCTACCAACTCCATACCGGGGATGTTCGAGCGGGTAAAGCAAGCCTCGGCTCGTGGGTCACCTACGGACTCGGTACGGAGTCGCAGGAACTGCCCGGATACGTGGTCCTTTTCGACGCCGGCCCTTTAGGAGGCTCGGCCAATTACACCAACGGTTTTCTGCCCCCTGCGTTCCAACCCACCCGATTTGGCACGTCAAACCCACCCTTGCATCACTTGACCCCTCCCGAGCCGTTGGCTGGCGGCCAACGTCAATCGCTCGATTTGCTCTACGAACTCAATCGACTTCATCGTGATCAGTACGCCGGAGCGACCGAACTCGATGCCCGAATCGCCTCGTACGAACTGGCTTACCGTATGCAAGCCTCCGCCCTGCAAGTCGGTCGTATCGAGGACGAGCCGGAGCACATTCACAAACTCTATGGGATCGATTCCCCCGAACCCCGAACACAGAGTTTCTCTCGCAAATGCTTGCTGGCCCGCAGGCTCGTCGAGCAAGGGGTCCGCTTCGTGCAACTCTACGACATGCCAGACAAAGATGGTTGGGATGCGCACGCGAAGCTTACCGAAAACCACACCCCACGGGCCAAATGGACCGACATCGGTGTCGCAGGACTCTTGACCGACCTGAAACAGCGCGGACTCCTCGACTCGACCTTGGTCGTCTGGGCAAGCGAATTCGGTCGGACACCGATGAAACAAGGAGACTTGGGCCGACAACATAACGCCGCCGGATTTACCATCTGGATGGCCGGTGGGGGAATCCGAAAAGGCCTCCGCATCGGCTCGACCGACGAGATCGGATTGATGGCAACAGAACGTCCCATCCAATTTCGCGACCTGCATGCGACCATCCTGACGGCCCTAGGTATCGATCACGAACGCTTGTCGTTGGAAGTCAGCGGTCGCGATGAACGAATCACCGGAGTCGCCGGCTCGGCAAGCCCGCTGATGGATATCCTCGTATGAGACCGATACTTCAAACCCCTCGGTCGCTAGCGCTTGGCCCACGACGAACTTGGGCATGCCTTGGCCTCCTGATCGCATCGGTTCTCCAAACCCTTGGTTTCGCACAACAAGATTCATCGCCACCGAATCCAACACAACTCCCAGCAACCGGCTCGACTCCATCGATCGGTACGGCTCTCAAGGACCCAAACAACCCCATCGCTCGGCTCTTCGAACCGGACCGACTGGACCTGTGGTCTTTGCAACCGATCCAAGCCCCCCGCATCCCCGACTCAACAGGCCATGGGCAATCGCACCCCATCGATCGTTTTTTGGCAGTGCCCTTGTCTGGAATCCAACCGCTCAGTTCGGGTAAGGTTTCTAAAAAGGATCGGCTTGAGCGACTCTCGCTCGATCTGATCGGTTTGCGAGCAAGCTACGATGAAGTCCAGGATTTTGAATCCGATGAGTCGAGCGATTCATTCATGCGCCAAATCGATCGGTTGCTGGCCGACCCGCGTTTCGGTGAGCATTGGGCAAGGCTCTGGCTCGATGTCGTTCGCTACAGCGATAGCAATGGATTCGATTGGGACGAATTCCGCAAGCAAGCTTGGAACTACCGCGACTTCGTCGTGCGGGCATGGAACTCGGATCTGGCCTACGATGAGTTTGTCCTCTGGCAATTGGCCGGCGATGAATTGCTCGACGGACCACCCGAATCGCTCTTAGAACTCGATCGCTTGATCGCTACAGGCTATCTTCGGCTCGGTCCCTACGACAACGCGGCTAAACTCTTCAATGAACAAGACCGAGCGCGGGCAGAGGTTCTGACCGATTTGACCGAGACGACCGGATCGGCATTCCTGGGCCTGACGCTCTCGTGCTGCAGATGCCATCACCACAAAACCGATCCACTGTCCCAGGAAGATCACTACCGATTCCGAGCCTTCTTCGCGGCGACTCAATTCGATGAATCGACGAAGCTTCTCCACGACAACGCAACAGGTTTGTTTGCCACCGATGACAAGGACCATATCGAGCCGATCCGAGTGCTCGATCAAGGCAACTACCAAAAGCCCCTCGAAACAGTCGAACCTGGTTTCCCCAGCGTGCTGTTCCCCAACGCACCCCCAATCGAACCACCCGGGCATGGAAGAACCACCGGCCGACGATTGGCCTTGGCCCGGTGGATCATCAGCAAGGAAAACCCATGGACGGCGCGCGTCATCGTCAATCGGGTTTGGCAAAGCCTATTTGGCCAAGGACTAGTCGCCACATCCAACGACTTGGGTATCACCGGCTCGGCCCCGATCTCCAAAGAGCTTTTGGACCACCTGTCGGTCTACTTGGTCGAGCACGATTGGTCGCTGAAAGTTTTGATCAGGTACATCGTCGAGTCGGACGCCTATTCGGCTCCGATCGGACCTTGGAGGAAACTCCGACGCCTAAGCGCTGAACAACTCCGCGACGTGGTCCTGCAAACAACCGGCCAGTTGCAACATCGAAACGGCGGACCACCGGTCTGGCCGGTACTCAGCGACGATGTCTTGCGGTCCAACCCCGCAGTCCTCGATGACAACGAAACGAAGACCAAAGGATGGTATCCCTCACCCGAGAGTCACCAAACGGTTCGAAGTCTCTACTTGGTCCAGAAGCGAACCGTGCGAGTTCCTTGGATGGAGTCGTTCGATCTTCCAGAAAACACCGTCTCATGCGCAAGGCGCGATGCATCGATCGTACCCTCCCAAGCCCTTGCGCTGCTCAATGCGGATTGGGTCGCTCAGGCATCTGGTCTGCTTGCCCGTCGCATCGAAAAAATCACCGACGCCTACCGAGCGATCTTGGGCCGGGATCCGTCCGAGACCGAACATCGCATGTGCCAAGAGTATCTCGGCCAAGGGCGCAGTTTCCAGGAGTTGGTTCTGGTGCTGGTCAATTCCAACGAATTGGCATTCGTTCCCTGAGAGCTCCCCATAGAACTTCGCAGAGGAATACCCCGGCCGGTGCGGTGAGGCGGACACCACAACCAGGCCGATGGGGTACCTCAGCACGCGGATGTCCGACGCGCGTAGGGCCTTTGATAGCAAGAAAAAAAATCGAAAGCACGACGGCCTGCTGGCTTTACAGCCAACGGAGCCTCCGCAGACGCTTTCGACTTCTTGGGTAGAAGAAATGTTTGCCCAAGGATCGAGCAAAGTTTCCAAAAGAACCATCAATGCAATCCGCGTACCATTCGCGATCGGGGATTGCCCTTTGATAAAGTCCCTCAAGCGATGAACCTAGGGATTTCATCGGTTTCAGGAAAAATTTTTTCCGGTACGATAGAACTAACATCCGTGGAATTTGCCCGATTCCTCGGCAAGCCGACCTGAAACGAGCACCCGATAGCGGCAAGCTTGCGCAGGCCAACCCTCGATTTTTGCCCAAATACTTATGAGCGATCCAACCCCACGCGTTATCCAAATCTTCGATACAACCCTCCGAGACGGTGAACAGTCCCCCGGGGCAAGCATGAACCTTGCCGAAAAACTCGAGGTCGCTCAAGCCCTCTCGGATCTGGGTGTCGACGTCATGGAGGCCGGTTTTCCGATCGCAAGCCCTGGGGATTTCGAAGCCGTACGCGAGATCGCTTCGAGCATCCGAGGCCCGATCATCTGCGGTTTGGCCCGCTGCAATGACGGCGATATCGACCGAGCTTGGGAAGCTCTCCAGAAAGCCCAACGCGCTCGGATCCACGTCTTTCTGGCCACCAGCGCGATCCATCGGGAATTCAAACTCAGAATGACCCAAGACCAGATCGTCGAAAGGGCCGTCAGCGGAGTCAAACGGGCTCTGTCCTATTGTGACGATATCGAGTTCTCAGCCGAAGACGCCGCCAGGACGGAAATCGATTTTCTGTGCCGTGTGGTCGAAGCCGCTATCGATGCAGGTGCCACAACCATCAATGTTCCTGACACCGTAGGCTATACCACCCCGAGCGAGATGGCCGCCAGGATCAAAGCCCTTCTCGATCGCGTCCCGAACATCGACAAAGCGATCCTCTCGTGCCATTGCCACGATGATCTCGGACTGGCCGTCGCAAACTCACTTGCGGCCGTGGCCGCAGGAGCCCGCCAAATCGAATGCACCATCAACGGCATCGGTGAGCGCGCAGGAAACTGCTCGCTCGAAGAAGTCGTCATGGCCATGCGCACCCGAAGCGATTTTTACTCGACCAGTACGGGGATCAAGTCCGAGCGATTGGTACCTACGAGTCGACTCGTCAGCAAAATCACCGGCATGGATGTTCAACGCAACAAAGCGATCGTCGGCCGCAATGCCTTCGCCCACGAGGCGGGAATCCACCAAGATGGAATGCTCAAGGACCGCAGCACCTACGAGATCATGCGGCCCGAAGATGTCGGTTTTTCCAAAACCGATCTGGTGCTCGGAAAACACTCCGGCAGAGCCGCACTAGCCGACCGCGCACGCGAGCTCGGATACCGTCTCACAGGCGAGCAGCTCCAAGTCCTTTTCGAGCAATTCAAAATCCTTGCCGACAAGAAAAAAAATATCTTCGATGGAGACGTCGCGGCCCTGATTCAACAGCAGATCAGCGGTGCGGCTGTACCCGGTTGGTCGCTCGTTGAATACGAGCTAGCGAGCGGTTCGGGCCAAGCCCCTTCGGTCAAACTGACCCTTTCGATGGAAGGCAAAAAATCCACCGAACACGTCCAACAAGGAGACGGACCGATCGATGCAGCCTTTTGGGCCGTCGAAAAAATAACCGGTATCAAACTCACTTGCCAAGAGTTCCGAGTCAGCAGCGCTAGCCTTGGACGAGACGCGATCGGCGAAGTGACCGTTGAGGTCGAGCACGAAGGTCAATCGTATCGCGGCATGGGAGCTTCAACCGATTCGGTCGAAGCGACCATCTTGGCCATCCTCAACTCGGTGAACCGAATCATCACAGAGAAATCCCTCCGGACTGCCAACAAAGTTTCCCCTCAGGACGCTTAATCATGAACTCTACCAATCCCGAATCTTGGATTGCCCAGCGAACCTTGGCCTTCGACTCCAGCGGTATTCGCAAAGTCTTCGCGCTGGCCGCGTCGATGAAAAACCCGATCAATCTATCGATCGGGCAGCCCGATTACGATGTGCCCGAGGTGATCAAGGATAAGGCTTGTGATGCCATTCGAACCGGCAGGAATATGTACTCGCCGACCCAAGGCATCGCGCCGCTGATCGAGCGGCTCGAAAAGGATATTGCAGATCGGTACAACCACGACGACCGAAGTCTGTTTATCTCCTCGGGAACTAGCGGTGGCTTGGTCCTGACCATGCTCAGTTTGGTGAATCCCGGAGACGAAGTCATCGTTTTCGATCCCTACTTCGTCATGTACGTTCCGCTGATCCAACTCGTCGGCGGCGTTCCGGTGCTGATCGATACCTATCCTGATTTCAGAATCGATCTGGATAAGGTCCGCAGTGCGATCACACCGAAGACCAAGCTGGTGCTGTTCAATAGTCCATCGAACCCTACGGGCGTCAATGCATCGACCCAAGAGGTTCGTGGGATCGCTGAGTTGTGTCTAGAAAAAGGAATCGCACTTGTTTCCGACGAAATCTACAGCGCGTTTCAATTCGGAACCCCGGTGCCGTCCCCTGCCGAATTCAACCCACAGACAATCGTGATCGATGGTTTTTCGAAAACGTACGCCATGACCGGTTGGCGGCTTGGATACGTCCATGGTCCAGCACCGATCATCCAAACGATGATCAAACTCCAGCAGTACACGTTTGTCTGCGCCCCGACTCCTTTGCAACACGCGTCTCTGGCCGCGTTGGACTACGACATGACAGGTTATTACGCCAACTACGAAAAGAAACGGGACCGAATCGTTGAGGGTTTGCAAGGCTACTACGAGTTCGTCCAGCCCGGTGGTGCCTTTTACATCTACCCCAAGGTTCCTTCGGGCAATGCGACCGATTTTGTCGCCAAGGCGATAGCCAACGAGTTGCTGGTCATCCCTGGCCACATCTTTTCGAGGCGGGATACCCATTTCCGGATCTCTTTTGCCGCTAGCGATGCGATGCTCGATCGAGGGATCGAGGTCCTGCGCAAGCTCGCTAGGTAGCGACGGATCGGACTCATCAGTCCAGTAGTTCTCGGCACGCCGATTCCGCCGTGAGCCAACCAGCGCAAGCGGTTGGGCGATTTAACCAAGCCCCCAATCACGCTGCGTCTGGGTCCATAGCAGGTACGCAACCCCGTGCTTTCTTCCGCAAACATCAAGCTCGCCATACCGACTTCCGCAAAGGAAGACGGCTTGGAGGAACGATCACATCGTGACTTGGAACCGTGGATCTCGTCCGAACTGGATATCCGGAATATCAAGACTCGCTTAAACATGGATTTAATGCGTTGCAAGTCGCCACCGATGGTCAACACTGAATTCTAGATGAAACTACTGGCCTACAACCTTATAAGAATGACCGTGGGGCTTGCGGCGAAACAGGAGTCGATCCTTCCGAGACAGATCAGCATTGTGTCGACCTGTCAGTACATCCTTTCGAATTGGGACGTGGCATGCTTTTCCGCCTTGAATCCCGATGCGATGTTTCGCCAGATTCTTCGCTGCATATCGCAATGTAGAGTCGGTTGTAGACCGGGCAGATTCGAACCCAGATGCGTCAAGCGCCGGAGGGACCAGTACAAGCTGATGATGGA
>JAJTFB010000128.1 GCA_021300015.1 Pirellula sp.
CGAGCCCCCCCGCGTTGTTCGTCGGTCGCACATATCCCAAATGGGGCAAATGCGCAAGACTAGGGTCGTGATGGATCGGGTCGTGCACCTGCGAGCCTCGCTTGCGCGCCGCCTCAAATCCCATCCCTATCACTACACCCTTGATCGCCTGAACGGCCATGACCGCCTGAGCTAACCTCCCATCCAACTTGCGATCCCACTGGGCATGGGTTCCAAGCCCAAAGGGCAATCCCTCGACCCGCACCTCGACAACTCCCCCAAGCGTGTCCCCCTCCTGCGCCATCTGATCGATGTAAGCCTCCGCTTCCGGATCGCTCTGAGGCCGAACCGAATAGATCGAACTCTGATCCCGTAGCGCCCGCAACTCCCCTATCGATAACCCCTCGGTCCCTTGGGTCCCTAGCTGCATCTGACCTAGCTCGACGACATAGCTGACGGTCTGTATCCCAAACTCGCGCAGCAATAACCGAGCCAACGCACCGGCCGCAACCCTGGCTGCTGTCTCTCGCGCACTGGATCGCTCCAACACTCCCCGGATCGAACCGAGGTACTTGATCGCTCCCGTCAAATCCGCATGACCGGGGCGAGGCCGCTCTAGCTCCTTGAGACGCTCAAGCTTGTAGTCATTGTTGACGATCTGCAGCGCTATGGGAGATCCCAACGTTACCGATTGCCATACCCCCGAGAGAATATTGACCGTGTCCTGCTCGAGCTTCTGTCGCCCACCCCGACCGTAACCACCCTGCCGCAATCGCAACTCGTGATTGATGAACGATTCGTCAATCGTCAATCCCGCCGGGAATCCATCCACCAACGCCAAGAGCGATTTACCATGCGACTCGCCCGCCGTCGAATACTTAAGCATTAGCGTGTGACTCCCCCTTCGAGCCAGCGATCAAAACATACAAACTCGGTACGACAAACAATGTAAAGAGTGTACCGATAGCCATCCCAGCGACCAAAACAATCCCGATGCTATTTCGAGCTTCAGCACCCGGACCGGTCACAAAAACCAAAGGCAAATGGCCAAAAACTGTCGCTGCACTGGTCATCAATACGGGTCGCAACCGAGTCTTCGATGCCTCGATCACCGCGTTCCACTTGCTCAAACCCTGTTCCTGAAGATGGTTGGCAAACTCGACAATCAAAATCCCATTCTTGGCAACCAAACCCACCAGCGTGATCAATCCGACCTGCGAGTAAATATTCACCGTCGTGAGCCCCAAAAACGTCAAAAGCAGTGCTCCTGATATCGCCAAGGGTACCGAACCGAAAAGCACAATCAACGGATCGCGAAAAGATTGGAACTGGGCCGCTAACACCAAATAGATCAACGCCAAAGCGATCCCTAGCGTCACGGTCAGCGACGAACCCTCTTTGCGTATCTGACGCGATTCCCCCGCGTAGTCCATCGTCGCTGTCGGTCCGACGACCTCCTGCACAATCTGCTCGATCTTGCTCAAACCCGCCTCCTTGGTCAGTCCCGGTACCCCCGGTATTACCGCCGCTTGGATCTGAATCGCACTTTGCTGCTGAAATCGACTCAGTACCCTCGGAGCCGTCTTGGGCAAGATCGTCGCAAAAGTAGATACGGGTATCAACTGACCCGAAGGTGTCCGGATCTTCAAGTCCATCAACGACGAAGCCGACTGGCGATCCTCCTCGGCCAACTGCGGTATGACCTGATAAGACCGATTGAAATAATTGAAGCGATTGACATAGCCCCCTCCGAGCAACACCCCTAGTTCCCCGGCTATCGATGCCAAGTCGAGTTTCAAGTCGGCTACCTTCTCCCGATCGACCACCACCTGGGCTTGCGGTAAGTCGACTTTCAAATCGGTGTCGACGAATAAAAACATACCGCTCGCGTTGGCCTCCGCAAGAATCTGCTCGGAGAGCAAAGTCAACTGCTCGACCGGTAAATCGCTCTTGAGAATCAACTCGACGTCAAAGCTGCCTGCGCCCGGAAGGGGTGGGACAAGCACCGGAAAAGGCTGTAGCCCCGGTATCTGCGAGGCGATCCCAAACGCTTGGGGTACCATCGCTGCGGTACTCCTTAAATGCTCTTGCTCGCGCTCGTGCCAACTCTTGGTGATGATCCCGCCAAATCCTGAATTCGATCCGACCAATGCCCACATGTAATCGGTCTCGGGCATGACCGCAAATTTATCCGCCAGCACCTTGGCCCATCCCACCGAACTCTTCAACGAGGAATCCGGAGATGCCTTGAGCATCACCGCGATGGCTCCCTGGTCCTCCACCGGCGCAAGCTCCTTGGAACTCAGGATGTAAAAAGGTACAGCGGCACACGCCAACAACAAAGTCGCAAAGGCGATCGACCAGCGGACTGCCAACGCTCCCTCGAGCATTCGGCCATAGAGACTCTGCACCCCATCGAACAGCCGATTGACCCCACGCGTCAAAATCCCCTCTTTACCGCTGGCCGAGAGCATCTGGGCACTCATGATCGGAGATAAAGTCACAGCCACGACTCCAGATAGCAAAACCGCTGCGGCAAGCGTAAATGCGAACTCCCTAAAGAGCATCCCAGTCAATCCACCCTGGAAACCGATCGGTGCATAGACCACCGCCAGTGTGATGGTCATCGCGATGATCGGACCGAACAGTTCCCTGGCTCCCAAAAGCGCTGCGTCGATTTTTGTCATCCCCTCGCGAATGTGACGCTGCACATTCTCAACCACCACAATCGCATCGTCGACGACCAATCCCACCGACAGCACGATCGCCAAGAGGGTCAAAAGATTCAGCGAGAACCCCATCAAGTACATCAAGATCGTCGCGCCGATGAGCGACACCGGCATCGCGATCAACGGGACAATCGCTGTGCGTATCGAACCCATGAACAGAAACACCACTACCCCTACGATCGCGATGGTTTCCAAGAGTGTCTTGGATATCTCCGACAACGCATCTCGCATGAATCGCGTGGCATCGTAAGCCAGATTCATTTCCATGTGCTGTGGGAGCGTCGGCTTGAGCTTCGCCATCGCTTCGTTGAGTCGGTCCGCTACTTCGATCTCGTTGGTGCCCGGCAATGGCCATACCGATACATACACGGCTTCCTTGCCCCGGTACATGGCAACCATTCCCGCCTCTTCCGAACCGAACTCGACCGTAGCGACATCCCCCAATCGAATGACCGCTCCGTCTTTCTGCAAGACAATCAAGTCCCGAAACTCGTCGGTGGTCTTCAAATCGGTGTCCGTAAGCAAATCGACCTGCACCGAATCGTTCTTGACCCTCCCGATGGCCGCCAGATAGTTGTTGCGTCGCAGTGCTCCGAACACATCGCCCGGGGTCAGGTTCATCTCCGAAAGCTTGTTCGGCGAAATCCATATCCGCATCGCAGGAGTCCGTCCTCCCTCAACGCCTACCCGCTGGACCCCCGATATGGTCGTCAACTGCGGCTGGATCGTGCGAGTCAGGTAATCGGTAAGCTGGGGAACATCCCACTGACTCGATGTGAAACTCAAGTAAAAGGACGCATAAGGTCGATCCGCACGCTGGATTTCTACAACGCTCGGCTCGGCCTCGGCTGGCAACTCACGCCGCACCTGCTGCAACCGCGTATTGACCTCCGCGAGCCCCTGGGTCGCATTGTGATTGAGCTTGAGTCGGATCGTGATCTGACTCGATCCGGCAACACTCTTGGACTCGATGTAGTCGACCCCGCCGATCGAAGAAACCGCCTTCTCGATCGGTGTGGTCAAAAACCCGCGAATCGTCTCGGCGCTGGCGCCGATGTAAACCGTCGTGATGACGATCGATGTGCTTTCAAGCTTCGGGAACTGCTGCACCGGCAACGATTGCACCGCTCGCATCCCCAAGAGCACAATCATCAAGTTCACGACGATCGCTAGTACCGGGTAGCGAATGAAGATATCGGTGATGGATTTCATCGTGGTGCCTGAGGCCTGTTCCATATTAAGGTGCTGCCTTCGTCAATTCCGATGGGACGACCCAGGTCCCATCGTAGATTTTGAAGGATCCATCAGCGATGATCTGCTCGTTGGGTTCGAGTCCTTGACGAATCGACACGTCGTTTCCAACCGTCGAACCGACCAAGACCTCGCGCCGTTTTGCAATCCATTTCGACGTGTCCGTCGGATCGACCTGCGCCACAAAACAAAACGCTCCAGTAGGGTTGGACCGAAGGGCCGAAGACGGTATCAGCAACGTTGTTTGCGCATCGCCGTACTGGGCCACGACCTTTACCGAATCGTTGACCTGGAGAGTCGACGGAGGCGACATCACTTTGGCTCGGGCCCCGAGCGACCTCGACACCCGGTCGGCTTGCGAATCGACCGCGATAACCTGTGCCTGTAGGTTTTGTCCAAGATGCTCCAAGGCGACCTGATCGCCGACCTGAAGATAATCGGCCACTTGCTGAGGCATCATAAAATCCACATAGACGAACTCATCGATCCCCTGAAGCATCGTGATCAGCGAGCCCTCGGATAAATACTGACGCGGTTGGATATCAAATACCCCTGCTCGCGCTTCAAACGGCGCTACCAAAACCTTGCGGCCAATCACCGCTTCGATCCTCGCGACTTCCGCCCGGGCCTGAGCAAGCTGGGCCTCGGTCTGATCCAAATCCGATTCGCTCAAGGCCTGGACCTCCATCGCTTGCTTGATCCTGCGATAGGTCGAGTCGGCGATGCGCTCTGCCGCCCGAGCGCTTGCGAGCATCGCTTTCTCCACGCTCGTATCGAGCTCCAAGAGCACCTGCCCAGGCTTGACGATGTCGCCTGACTGAAAATGGATCGACTCGACCGTGCCGACCGTCTCGGTCTTGAGCTGCAACATGCGCGGTGCAACCACCGTCCCGACAAGCGTTGCGTTCGAGCGGAGCTTCGTGCTCTGTGGCTTCGCAAAGACCACCGGTGTCGGATGCGGCTCTGGGGGAGCGGCTACCGTCGCCAAAACCCGGTACTTCAAAAAATACACGCCGAATGCCAAGGCCACGACGCTCAACAGTACCGTCAGCGATCCTAGGAATGTTTTCATGCAGTTGATCAGGCCGGATTCAGGTGGGGAAACTCAAGGAACGAGCAATCCCCTCAGATTACACCGTTTTGCCCATTAACCAAAGGTCTTTTGAAATTCGCCTCTGAGCAACAAGGTGATTGTTCGCACCATTGGAGGGCGTTTAGCGGTTGGGGGAAGTCCTCAGGGAAATCGGCAATTGCAATGAATTCACTGGGAAAAACGAAATCCATTGTACTCTCTGGTCTCAGGAGTCTATAATAATCGTCGTCGTGGATTCATCCACGGTTTCTCTTCCAAACATCCCACCAACACCCCGAACCCGGATTCGCAAAGCCTTCGCGTCGCATCGCTGGAGGACCGCGCATCAGGCCCTCACTGCTGGACTTGCAACAGCGGGTTCTCCCAAAACATGACTGATGAAGATCGCGGTCGCTTTCGACCCAATCGAAACAACAACGACGAAGTCCTTTCGATTGCCGAGGAGATTCTGCGCGAGAAGTCGGGGATCACCCCGCCGAGCGAGCGCAGGCCCGTCCTCGATTTCGCCACGCTCCAGGAGATGGATAACGAACAACTCGGCCAGCTCGCCCAACTCGAGAAAATCGTTCAATGGGAAGAACTATCCCGCCCTGAACGGATCTTCCAAGTGCTCCGCGCAAGGATGCAATCTTCAGGAATCATGCTCGGAGAAGGCACCCTCGAAATCCTCTCCGATGGGTTTGGGTTCCTAAGGTCCGCGGCTCACCATTACGTCGCATGCCCAGACGATATCTATGTGTCCCCGTCTCAAATCCGCCGATTTGGACTGACGACAGGCATGATCATCTCAGGCCAAATACGGCCCCCAAAAGAAAACGAAAGGTACTTCGCACTCCTGCGGGTCGAAGCGATCAATCATCGAAACCCCAACGAAGTCCGATCGCGTAAATCCTTCGACCTGCTGACCCCACTCCACCCGACGCAGCGAATTATCATGGAGACCGAACCCTCGGAATTGGCAACCCGCGTAATCGATTTGGTTACTCCACTGGGGTTCGGCCAACGAGGTTTGATTGTCTCGCCTCCAAGGGCAGGCAAGACGATTCTGATGCAGAAAATGGCTCGGGCCGCTCTGGCCAATTATCCAAATGCTTACGTCATGATGCTGCTGATCGATGAACGACCTGAAGAGGTCACCGACATGCAACGCGAAGTGCGTGGACCCAAGTGTGAAGTCATCAGCAGCACCTTCGACGAACCAGCTTCAAGGCACATCCAAGTCAGCCAAATGGTCCTCGAAAAAGCCAAACGGATGGTCGAAGACGGCATCGATGTCATTGTGTTTCTCGATTCGATCACTCGGCTTGCCCGAGCCTGGAACGGCGAATGCATCCAATCCGGAAAAACGCTCACCGGGGGACTCGATGCCAACGCCATGCAAAAGCCAAAAGCGTTCTTCGGAGCCGCCAGGAAGGTTGAAGAAGGCGGATCGCTTACGATCATCGCCACCGCTCTGGTAGGAACCGGAAGCCGCATGGATGAAGTCATCTTCGAAGAGTTCAAAGGGACCGGAAACATGGAGATCGTCTTGGATCGAGCCCTGGTCGATCGGAGGATATGGCCAGCGGTCGATATTTACCAGAGCGGTACAAGGCGCGAGGAAGCTCTTTTAGATCCAATCGAATACCAAAAAATCGTGCTCATGCGCAAAGCACTCGCCGGTCTAAGTGCTTCGGATGCGATGGAGCAACTGGTCAATCGACTCCAGAAAACCCGTAACAATCCGGAGTTTCTCCTAGGACTAAAAGCGTAGTCGGTTCGTTCGAAACACCTTCCGCTCGCTCAACGCAACCCATGCCGCTTCGTATATCGAGTCTCAGTAATCCGCAGCTTAAGCGACTCAAAAGACTTCATCGGGTCGACCCGAATCAAGTGGAGTTTCTCATCGAAGGAACCCACTTGATCCGCGAGGCCATCCGAGCCGCATGGCCCCTCGAGGGCGTGTTCTACACCGAGCTTTGGGTCAACGAACATCGGGCCTTTCTAGATACCATGCCGGCCCATCTTGAGCAATTCCTCGTCGATCCACAGTGGCTCAATCAAGCTGCAACAACCCAGCATCCCGATGGAGTCGTAGCGATTGGAAAGCTGACCGGAATCCAAGATAGGATCTTCGATGCCGATGCGGCTGGCGACCTCGCAGGATCGAGTTTGACTTTGGCGACCGACGGTATCCAGGATCCTGGCAATGCAGGAACACTGCTTCGATCCGTCGCTGCCCTTGGCGGCAACCGCATGTTCTTAAGCCCCGATTCGGTCAGTCCTGTGCATCCGAAATTCCTCCGCAGTACGGCAGGTCAGTGGTTTCGCTTGCCGCCCAAGGTTTCGAGCATCGTCGACTTGGCCGCTCAGGCCAAACAGGGAGGAGTCCAAATCGTCATCGCCCAGATGGATGGCGAGCCGATATGGGATATGGATTTCACCAAACCGACGATGTTCATCGTAGGCAGTGAGGGCCAAGGGATCCGTGAGAGCACCCGAAGATTAGCGGACTCGGTTTGCTCGGTGCCTATGGTCATGGGAGTGGAGTCCTTAAACGCCTCCGTTGCAGGGACGATCCTCTTGTACGAAGCCGCTCGCCAACGATCGCAACGCAAGCAACCTTAGAACACCGAACCTCCTGATCCTTATCCTCTCTCTGCATTTCCCTCTGTGCCTCTGTGTTTCAAACTCTTCCCCTCAAACTCTGTTCTTTCACCACTAAATACGCAGATACCACGGAAATAAATCCACGAACCCGGATGTCCTACTTCCGTGTATTCCGTGTATTCCGTGGTTGTAAATCTTCGGCGACATGCGCGACTATGGGGTCGCCTC
>JAJTFB010000129.1 GCA_021300015.1 Pirellula sp.
AGTTGCGCTGTTTGGGCTTTTATCGTACTCGTACTCAATGAAATGGTACTCGTACTCGTACTCGATGCCGTATTTTCGAGTACGAGTACGAGTACTGCTAACGCGGAGTACGAGTACGAAAAGCCAGGAAAACCATCGATTGAAACTCCGAAACATGCGAATAGCGCAACTTCAAAGCTCATGGTCGATGCTCGCGCAAGGCGATGCCGTTGCGTTTTTGGGGTGATGTTCGGGAAACGGGGAGTGGATTCAGCAGACGCGTTTTTCGATTTCCGCGACGACTTGATCGATTGGGATTCGCCATTGTTCCATCGAGTCGCGGTCGCGGATGGTCACGGTCCGATCGACGAGAGTTTGGCTATCGACGGTGATGCAGTAGGGGGTCCCGATTTTGTCTTGTCTCCAGTAGCGTTTCCCGATGGCGGATTTTTCGTCGTAGAAGACATTGAATTTCTTCTTGAGCGCGCCGTAGATTTCGGCTGCGATTTCGGGCATTCCGTCTTTTTTGACCAGGGGCAGCACGGCGGCTTTGTAGGGAGCGATTCGAGGGTGGAGTCGCATGACGACGCGCGATTCGAATTTCCCGTTGGATTCGGAGGATTGGATTTCGGTGTAGGCTTGGCAGAGGAATGCGAGGGTGGCTCGATCTGCACCTGCCGAGGGTTCGATCACATGGGGGATGAAGCGTTCGTTGGTCAGATCGTCTCGGTAGGTCAGGTCCTTGCCGCTGCCACGATGTTTTGGGTTTCCTTGTTCGTCGAGTTCGACTTCGAGGGGTCGTTTTTTCGGATCGAGTTTTCCTTCGGAGTGGCTTCGCAGGTCGAAGTCCCCGCGGTGCGCGATGCCTTCGAGTTCACCGTATTCCCCTGGTGGTAGGAAGGGGAAGGCGTATTCGATATCGGCAGTCCCGCAGGAGTAGTGGCTCAGTTCGTCGTGATCGTGTTCGCGCAGTCGGAGTCGATCGGAGTCGAGTCCGAGATCTTTGTACCATTGGAGGCGTCGGTTTCTCCAGTATTGGTACCAGTTGGCCGACTGGCTTGGGTGGCAGAAGAATTCGATTTCCATTTGTTCGAATTCGCGGGATCGGAAGGTGAAGTTTCTCGGGGTGATTTCGTTTCGGAAGCTTTTGCCGACTTGTGCGACACCGAAGGGTACTCGGATGCGGGTCGAATCGACGACGTTTTTGAAATTGACGAAGATCCCTTGGGCTGTTTCGGGGCGTAGGAAAGCGGCCCCTTCTTCGCCGCTGAGGGCACCGACGTAGGTTTTGAACATGAGGTTGAATTCGCGGGGGTCGGTCAAGGTACCGATTTCGTCGGTATC
The DNA here is from genome assembly GCA_021300015.1 of Pirellula sp. Lineage (GTDB taxonomy): Bacteria > Planctomycetota > Planctomycetia > Pirellulales > Pirellulaceae > JBKCUI01. Next base: position 1,324 of record JAJTFB010000129.1, read on the forward strand.
GGGTCCGAGGACTTTAGCGCGGTCGGATTCGTCGAGTTTGTCGAAGGTCAAGACACGTTCTTCGAAGGTGAGTCTTTCGATGTCTTTGGAGCGGAGGTTGAAGAACTTCAAGGCTCGTCGAGCGATATCCTCTTGTTCCTGTTCGGGTTCGGCCATGGTGGTCACAAAGATCCGCTGTGGACCTTGGGAGACCCATCGGCCGCGGAGTTGGTCGAAGCGGTATCGTTTTTTGGTTTTGCGGCAATCGACCATGAAGTCGTGGAACAGGTCGTAGTGGCCCGAGCATTTCCAGACTTGGGGGTGCATGATGATGGTGCAATCGAGTCCGACCATATCGTAGGTGCTTGGAGCCGAGGGTGGGCAAGCCAGTTCGTTATGGCTTTGGTACATGTCTTTCCACCAAGCCTCTTTGATATTGCGTTTGAGTTCGACTCCTAGAGGGCCGTAGTCCCAAAAGCCATTCAATCCGCCATAGATTTCGCTAGATTGAAACATGAACCCGTTGGCTTTGCAGTGAGAGACGAGTTTGTCCATCAGGTTTTCAACAGTCATAGTCTTTTGCCGGGGAGGGTCGATGGGGTTGGGGATAGGGAATTCGGGAACGGGAGCGAGGTAGTAATTTACCTAAAAAAATCGTTTAGGGTTTTCTTGCGATGGAGACTCTGGCTAGTCCTGCGAGATCTTTGACCAGACGAATATCTGCCCAGGGGCCTGTGGGGGTCTTGGATTGCAGGAGGAGGGAGTTGCATTCTTGGGCGATCATGGGAGAGTGTTCGAAGATCAGCCAGCCGCCAGTTTTGAGTTTTGCTGCGGCTTGGTCGATGAGTCGTCGGATGATTTCGAGTCCAGAGGGGCTCGAGACGAGGGCGATTTTCGGTTCGTAGTCTCGGACGGACTTGTCGAGTTTTAGGTATTCTTCGTCGGAGATGTAGGGTGGGTTGCTCAGGATAAAGTCGCAGGAGTTCTCGGGGATAGCCTCGGGAGTAGCCCCGGGAGTAACATCGAGCAGATCGCCTTGGAGGGCTTTGACGGAGTTTTGGACGTTGTGGAGTTGGATGTTTTGTTTTGCGACTTCGAGGGCTTGTGTCGAGAGGTCGATTGCGATGAGTTCTGCTGGGAAACCGAGGCGTTGGCATTCTTTGGCGATTGTCACCGCGATGCATCCGCTACCGGTGCACACATCGGCGATGCGCAAGGGGCTTTGCGGAGGGTTTTTTTTGATCCTATCGATGCATTCGGTGATGATGTGTTCGGTTTCGTTGCGTGGGATAAGGCACGCATTGTTGACCAAGAAGGACAGGGAGAAGAATTCCTTTTTACCGACGAGGTAGGCGACCGGTTCGCCTTTGGCGCGTCGTTTGACCAGATCTCGAAAGATGGCTTTGACGGCTTCGGGGGGATCTTCGTTGAAGGCCGCGTAGAGGTCGATGCGTTGGCAGTTCCTCGCGTGCGCGAAGAGGACTTCGGCGTCGAGTCGAGGGGAGCTAGAACCGTATTTTTTCAGGTGGTCGGTGGTCCACTGGAGCATACGGAGGATGGTCCAAGCTTCGGTCTGTTCGGATCCCGTGTCGCTCATATCGATGCGTCCTTGCGTGTTGGCGTGTTGGCGTGTTTGCCTTAGGCGGCTTGATCGTCATCGCGCAGCATAGCGCGTTCGTATTCGAGGAGTGCTGAGGAGACCGGTTCGAGGTTTCCGGTGAGGATTTGGTCGAGTTTGTAGAGGGTCAGGTTGATTCGGTGATCGGTCAATCGGTTTTGGGGGTAGTTGTAGGTCCGGATGCGTTCGGATCGGTCCCCGGAACCGATGAGCGACATACGTTCTTTGGAGCGTTCTTGTCGTTCGTTTTCCCGTTTGACTTCGTAGAGTCGGGTTTTGAGGACGCGGAGGGCTTTGGCGAGGTTTTTGTGTTGGCTTTTTTCGTCTTGGCACTGCACGACGAGGCCTGATTCGAGGTGGGTCAGTCGGACGGCTGATTCGGTTTTATTGACGTGTTGACCGCCTGGTCCTGAGGCGCAGAATTTGTCGAGGCGGTAGTCTTCGGGTTTCAGTTCGATTTCGATGTCTTCGGGTTCGGGCATGACAGCGACGGTGGCAGCCGAGGTATGCACACGACCTTGGGCCTCGGTTTCTGGGACGCGTTGGACGCGGTGGCCACCGCTTTCGAACTGGAGTTCGCGGTAGGCGCCATCGCCATCGATCGAGAGGATGATTTCTTTGAATCCGCCTCGTTCGCTGGGGCTTGAGTCCATGAGTTCGACTTTCCAGCTTTTGGTCTCAGCGTAGCGGCGGTACATTTCGAAGAGGTCGCGAGCGAACAGGGCGGCTTCTTCGCCCCCGGTACCTGCTCGGATTTCCATAACGCATCGCGAGCGGTTGGCGTCTTCTCCGCCGACGGAGAGTTCGAGGAGTTCATCCCAGATTTTTTCGCGTTCTTGGCGGAGTGCTGCGACTTCTTCTTCGGCCATGGCTTTTTCGTCTTCGTCGCCTGAGGCGAGCATCGACGCGAGGTCTTTGACGTCCTCGGAGAGTTTTTTGTAGCGCCGGTACTTCATGGCGGTTTTGGACAGGCCGCCGTGTTCGCGGAGGATATTGGCCATGTTCCCCGACTCGCCTGCCAGGACCGCCGGGTCGGACATCATCGTCTCTAGCTCGGTGAATCGAGCTAGGGTTTGTTCGAGTTGTTCGCGGATTTTCATGGGCCGAGCTTAGGATTCGAGAGGGAGCGAGCAAAAAAAAACGCTGCAAGTTGCGTTGGCAATCATTGCAGCGTGGAGGTTGTCAGATTGCCATCGATGCTGGACTTATGGGCCAGCCAAAGGCTATTTGTGTAGCTACTTCTTTTTTGGAGCAGGCTTCTTGGGGGATTGGAGGCTGGCGTAGGTTCCGGCAGCGAACTTGTTCTGGAACTTTTCGATCCGACCTGCGGTGTCAACGAACTTGAGTTTGCCGGTGTAAAACGGGTGGCAAACGTTGCAAATGTCCACCTTGAGCTCCTTGCGGGTGCTCCGGGTCATGAAGCTATTTCCACAGCCACAAGAGACCTTGGTTTCGAAGTATTTTGGGTGGATGCCGTCTTTCATGGTCGAGACCTGGGGGGCGAATGTAGGAGTTTTTTTAATGGAATCGTTTTTCGGGGGTGTCCAGAACAGAGATTTATAGACGAAATCCCGGTTGAATCAACGTCAAAACGACCAAATTGGGCAAGCCGTCGGCTGGGAATTTCGGGGGGGCTTCGATGGAGCGGACCGTTGGGAGCTTCGGTATACTTGGGTCGGGCGGAGTCATAGGGCGTTTTTTGGGAGCAAGGAACCGAGCATGGTGCGATCGAGATTGGTTCAGGCGCGTTTTCGGCCGTTTTTGGCGACGCGGTGGAGTTGGGTTTTTTGCGTCTCTTTTTTGATAACGCTTGGAAATTTGGGTTTTGCCCAGGAGCCCTTCGATGGGTTGAAGGTCGGTTTTGGGGCTTGTGAGATTACCCCGAGGCGGCCTACTCCGATGGCTGGCTATTACGGGGTTCGATTCTCGAGTGGGACTCACGATCCGTTGTGGGCCAAGTCGACGGTTCTCGACGACGGGCAGACCCGTGTGGTTTTGGTGGTGGTCGATTTGATCTCGACGAATCCTTGGATGGTTCGCGAGACTCGCAAGTTGATTCAAGAGGAGCTTGGTATTCCGGCTTCTCATGTGATGATCAGCGCGACGCACTCGCATACCGGGCCGATGCTCTATGAGCCAGAGGAACGCTTAGCGGCTCGCTTTGGCAATCAGACCGACGAGGCCAAGGAGTACATGATCGGACTGCCCGAGCGGATCGCCAAGAGTGTTTTTGATGCGGTTGCGAATCTTCGGGATCGGACGGCTTGGTATGCGATCGGTCAGGAGAGCCAATTGGCGTTCAATCGTCGCTTCTTCATGAAGGACGGGACGGTGGGTTGGAATCCTGGCAAGCTCAATGCGAACATTGTCCGAGAGGCAGGCCCGACCGATGACGCCCTGCCCTTTGTCGCCTTTTTCGACGAACCAGGGAAGCTTGCTGGTCTGCTGAGCAGTTTCGCGATCCATTTGGATACCGTAGGTGGAACCCAATGGAGTGCTGATATGCCTTATACGATCCAAGAGACCTTGGGCAAGGTCTTTGGACCATCGGCGCATCTTCAGTATGCCACGGGGGCTTGTGGAGATGTCAATCACATCGATGTGCGGATGGGGAATCGCCAAGGGGGGCACCAGGAGGCGGCTCGTATTGGGACAAGGCTTTCTGGCTCGATCCTGCGTTCGTGGAATCTGTTGCAACCGGTGACTTCGACTCGACTCGGCGCATCGCATCGCATCGTGCGACTGCCGGTCCATCCTCATTCGGCTGAGCGTTCCGAGTGGGCCAAGGGGGTGCTTGCCAAGATGAATGATTCGCCGTTGCCTCCATTTATGGAGATGGTTGAAGCGTATCGGATTGCCGATGTCGAGGCCCATCCCGATGGGATGTTGGACGCTGAGGTCCAGGTCCTAACGCTCGGCGATCAGGTCGCTTGGGTATCGCTTCCTGGCGAGATCTTTGTCCAGCTTGGGTTGGCTATCAAGGACGCATCGCCTTTTGCGATCACCTCGATCCATGAGCTTGCCAACGGCTCGATCGGCTATGTTCCGACTAGGCAAGCTTATGCTCAAGGCAACTACGAAGTCATCTCAGCGCGATGTGCCCAGGGGAGTGGGGAGCTGCTCGTCGAGAGTGCGATCGATCAGTTGCGCGAGCAGTTCAACGGCAAGCAGCACAAGTCCCAGCGAGAGGATCGGTAAACGCGATGCGATTTCGAATGAGAGCTTTGTTTTTGGTTCTATGGGGGGCCTTATTGGCAACCTCAACGAGCAAGTCGTTTTCGCAGGATCCTGCAACGGCGGCTGTTGGGGTGCATGAGAGTCTCGGGACGGTCGCGAGTCTTGAGGACTGGGGTATTCGACGCGCTTCGATTCGAAGGAACCTCGAGGTGGTGATGGGTCCCTTGCCGGATCGAAGCCGACTTGCGCCTGTGGAGTTTCAGGTGCTTGACGAGGTTGCAGACGAGGTTGCATTGGGTCAGGGTTTGGTGCGTCGCAAGATCGAATACGTGACCGAGGGTGGCCAAGCAGGGAGTGTAGGCGTCCGCGTGCGGGCTTATCTTTTTGAGCCCACTCAGAAGAGTTCAGAAGCCCGACCTGCGATTTTGTGTTTGCACCAGACCGTCGGTATCGGCAAAGAGGAGCCGAGCGGCATGGGAGGCAGCGGGAATCTCCACTATGCGCTGGAACTGGCTCAGCGGGGGTATGTCACGCTAGCTCCGGATTACCCGTCGTTTGGAGAATACGAATATGATTTTCGGTCGAATCCTAGGTGGGCCAGCGGCAGCATGAAAGCCATCTGGGATAACATGCGGGCGATCGATCTGCTGGAGCGATTGCCGGGAGTCGATGCGGCAAGGATAGGGTGTATCGGGCATTCCTTGGGGGGCCACAATACGATCTTTACGAGTTTCTTCGACGAGCGAATAAAGACAGCGGTTTCCAGTTGTGGTTTTACCCGTTTTGGAAAGTACTACGGAGGGAATCTCCGGGGTTGGACCAGCGACCGGTACATGCCTCGGATAGCCAACATGTATTCGAACGATCCGAGATTGGTGCCTTTTGATTTCCCGGAGTTGATTGCTGGGCTGGCTCCGAGGGCGTTTTTCACCAGTTCGCCGATCGGCGACGACAACTTTGAGGTCAGTGGGGTTCGGGATTCGATCGAGGAGTCGTCGAAGGTGTACCGCCTTTATGGGGTCCCGGAGCGTCTCGGTGCGATCTATCCGGAGAGTGCCCACGATTTTCCGCCTGCGGCGCGGCAGGAGGCTTATCGATTTTTCGACCAGATGCTTAGTCTTCAGCCGTCGCTTCGGAACTGACTTCGCCGGGTTTGAGTCGTCGTCGTCGACGCACTTTGGCGTTGGCCCATTCTTTGGTCATGACTTCGAAGACATCGTGGGATTCGTAGCGTGCGATGTTTTTGCCTTCGGGAATCGGACCGATGAGTCCTTTGAAGATAGGCATTCCTCGCAGGTCCAGATCTGTGCTGCTGTCGTCGACACCGGCTTGGGAGTGCGTCCTGAAGATCATTTCGGCGGAATGGAAATCCCGGATCTTGAGCGAACCGTCTGCGGCGCGAGTCACTACGCGAAAGATTTCCTTTTTGGCCATCGATGCTTCGACTATCTTTTGCAGAGGGGAAACGGGTTGCAGGGGGAAATATCTTGTAGAGGGTATCGGATGGATCGGTCAGAGCCTTGCGTTTTCGGACATTGGGCCGACCGTTCGGATTAATCCCTACAGATCAGACGGATCAGACGGATCGGACGGATCGGACGGATCGGACGGATCGGACGGATCAGACGGATCAGACGGATCGGACGGATCGGACGGATCG
>JAJTFB010000023.1 GCA_021300015.1 Pirellula sp.
ACCGAGCGGATTTTCTACCACGGAATACTCGGACCACACGGAAAAAGAGAACAGGTCCTTCCCAGTCCTCATGCCCTGGTCTTCATTCCGTGTGTTCGGTGTGTTCCGTGGTTGACCACCGGGCCGATTTTCTACCACGGAATACTCGGACCACACGGAAAAAGAGAACGGGTCCTTCCCAGTCCTCATGCCCTGGTCTTCATTTCCGTGTATTCGGTGTGTTCCGTGGTTGCGTTCTTAGGTCTGGGGTTTGGGAGACACCCAAGTCGTATCGGCTACGCCCAGTTCGTGGTTCGCATAGCGGGCCATGACAAACAGCAAGTCGCTCAGACGGTTTAAGAAAATCACGATGTGCGAGACATCGCTCACACGTCGGTCGTGTCCGAGCCTGACGATTTCACGTTCGACACGACGGCAGATGGTGCGTGCCAAATGCAACTGGGCCGCTTGCGGGCTGCCCCCGGGCAAGATGAAATTTCTCAGGGCCGGCAGATCGGCCTCCATCGAATCGATCCAGACCTCGATCTTCGAGACATGGGGATTGCTGTCCCACTTAAGCTTGTGCTCCTCGGGTTCCGGCGTCGCCAATTCGGCACCGATCGAGAAGAGTTGGTGCTGGATCGAATCGAGCATGAGATCAAGTTTTTCAGAAAGCCGCGTGCTGCGTGCCGTTCCGAGCACGGCATTGAGTTCGTCGACCGAACCATACGCGCAAATCCGCGCGTCGTCTTTCGAGACCCGAGGGCCTCCAAAAAGTCCAGTCGTCCCCGCATCCCCGGTTTTTGTATAGATCTTCATGTGCCAATTTTCGAAGTGCTGTGTGCGGAATCCCCATCGACCAAACGCCTCGGTATGATACTGCTCTGGCAACCGTTGGGAAGTACGTTCAGGGCTTTGTAAGCTCGCGAGGGCAGGAGCAGGAGCATGGCAAGCATCGAAAAAGCGACGGTATTTGCATCGGGTTATCTCATTTTCCGAAGATCGAGCTCCCTTCAATTTTTGCTGATGAAACACCCCGACCGCTGGGACTTGCCCAAAGGACATGTCGACCCTGGAGAATCAATTTTTGATGCTGCCAAGCGGGAACTCTGGGAGGAAACCGCGATCCCATTTGACGCTCTGTGGACCGATCCGACGTTTGCGTTCGTCAATCGCTATTGGGTATCGAAGCGAAAAACGCCCGAGCAAAAATCACTCAAAGAACTCACGATCTACTTGGGTTTACTGCTCCGTCCCATCGAGCTTGTCTGCACCGAACACCCCGATTACCGATGGTGGGATTGGAATCCTCCGCATCGGATCCAAGCCCAATCGATCGATCCGTTGTTATCGGCCGTCGAAGCACACCTCAGCGCACATCGCGACGTCTACGACAAGCTTCACAACGGGTGACCGAACCCAGCATTCGCTTGTCTGCCAAGAGCCCCGTCGGCATGGGATTAGATCTCGAAAAGTCGCCTTAGAGCACAGAACTCCTCGACCCAATTTTCTGCCGCTTGCAAGAGTCCATCCATGACCCGAGGGGGTCCCTGCGAGGCTTCCGTCTGCCGGGAGTAGCCGCTTAGAAAGGAGCTGTAGTCTTCGTTGGCCCGAACGGCAGTGGGCGCCTCGGATTGCTGTTGGATCAGCCATGAGTCGATCGAGAACGCGTCGACACCGAGGCTCAGCATTCGGATCCCATCGTCGAGCGAGCGAATCGGTCCGGAGACCAACAATCCCATACCTGTTACCCCCGAATCGTCGATAGCGCGACGGGCCGTTTCGATCACGTAGTCCAGCGGTTGGAACGACCATAATTTGGCAGGACTCAGGCTAGCGGCTACCTCGGATAGTACATTGACATAATCGAGTCCCGAGTCGATCAAAAACCGAACATCGTCATAGACACTTCCAGCGGCGATCGCGCCGCCGAGGATGACTTTGGGTTGGTCGCTCGTATGGCGGAGCAGTTCGATACGTTTGGCCATGCGATCGACGTCCGAAAGATCGCTCGGCAGGGTCGGGATCCATCGATCGGCACGGTAGCTGGTTGCTCGGCTGGTTGCTCGGCCCGTCGGCAATGGATCGCGATTCGATTTGCTGTGGCAAGGAATGAACTGCAATTCGATCTGCTCGGCATGCATCAGCGGCTGCAGATCGATCGGCTCGTCGACAAAGACCGGTTGGATCCAGAGCCCATCGTCCATAGATCGATCCGCACCGGAGGACAGTTCGTTGGATCGCCGTGGTTGGATGCCTTGGCCTTGATCGAGCAGGTCCGCTTGGGGCTCGATGACCGAGATCCCACAATTTCGCCTTAGCTTCTCGAGGGTCGGATGCAGCTCCATGGGGTTGGGGATGTCGATCCCTAAACGGGAATAGATCGGCGAAGGCCAGTGGAGCGATTGGCCGGTGGTGCGGCAACTGAGTTTGCAGCCCATGTCTTGCGTCGACCAAGCATCCGGTGGCAGGTCGATACGATCGGCCAAAGATCGTGCGCGATTCAAGGAGTTGGGGCTCAAGGAGCTAGCAGGTGGCTTGTTCTTTTTGGTCACGGCGCATTCCCTCAGAGTTCGTTCTTTAGAGTTCGTTCGGGGAGCGATAGACACGGAATTCCTTCAGCGCAGAGGCCTTGAGCCCTGCCTTGAGCAATAGCAAGCTGAGTTTAAGTCGATCGGGCTCACGCAGGCGGCATTCTTCGAGATCGGGGGTGATGTCTTTGGCCTCGCCTCGGATATAGATCCGACCGCCTGTGAGTTGATGGCCTAGCCCAGGGCCAGCATCGCCACCGATGACGAGTGTCCCGGACCGCATCCGAAAACCGGCTTGTTCACCGACGTTTCCTCGGACCAAAACGGCCGCTCCACGGAGCGATGCGGCGGCATGCTCGGCCGCGTCGCCTAAGACGACCGAGAGTCCTCCGTGAGCCATCGCCGAGACGCCTCGGCCTGCCGAGCCCATGACCAAGAGCGTTCCGGAGACTTGGGAATGGCCAAAGTACTCTCCGACGTTCCCTTGAACAACGCACTCACAATTTGAGGTGCATGCAAAAGCGTAGTCGCCGATGCTTCCCATGGTTTCGACTTTGAGCAGATTTTTTAAGCCTGCACCGAGGTGGTCTTTGCCATATCCGCCTTGGACAATGGCATAGATCGCATCGGGTTCTTCGTCGGTGGTTTGGATAGTGATCGCATCGAGCCGATCGGGGTTTTCGATCGCATCATCGATCAGGTGCTGCAAGCGCGCCGGGTGCGCGTCGGAGACTTGGATTTCGATGACGCGGGCCATAGCGAATGTCTACTTCTTCTTAGGGGCGATTTTCTTCGTCGCAGACTTCTTGGCCGGACTCTTTTTGGCGGGAGCCTTCTTGGTCGCAGCCTTTGTGGCAGGACCCTTCTTGGCCGGACTCTTCTTGGCGGGAGTCTTGGTTGCTGCCTTAGGCGCTTTGGGAAGCGACGCATTGGTTTCGCCGTCGGTAACATACAGGCCATAGCGGCCATCGCGCAGCTCGATCGGCTTGCCTGTCACGGGCGAGGCTTCGAGGGTCTTCAGGGGTGGTGCGGCGACGCCTCGACCTCTACCGGGTGCCTTGGGCTGTGCGAGAACCTCGAGGGCTTGTTCCAGACTGATCTCCAACAAGGAATACTGAGCGGGGATCGATCGCGATTCGGTCCCGTGCTTGAGGAACGGGCCAAAGCGACCTTGCGTGGCGATCACCGGTTGACCATCTTCGGGGTGGTTGCCCAATTCCCTTGGAAGCGAAAGAAGCTTGACGGCCAGATCGATATTGACGTTCTCAGGCGCAACACCTTTGGGCAACGACGCGTTTTTCTTCTCTTCATCGTCGTTGGTTCCGAGTTGAACATAAGGCCCAAAACGCCCTTGTTTCATGTAGATCGGCTTGGACGATACAGGGTGGTACCCGAGTGGCTCTTCGGCCTTTTGGCTCTTGTCGAGCAACTCGACAGCAAGGTTCAACGTCAACTCATCGGGAGGCATGTCTTCGGGGATACTCGCCCGCCGTTCGCCTTGTTCGATATAAGGCCCGTAGCGTCCGATGCGCACGACGATCTTGTCGTGCGAGCCCGAGACGGACAAGGGTGCATCGCCCGGTTCGAGGGAATACGAACAAGCGTTCCGAGGATCGATTTCGGCTGCCTTTTGGGTCAGCAGAGGCTTGAGCCCAACTCCCCCCGGTGCAGCGTCTTGTTCGTTGACATTATCGCCAAAGTAGAACTCTTGGAGGTACGTCAGATTCTCGCGTTCGTTGCGGCTGATCTGGTCCAAGTAATCTTCCATGTCGGCGGTAAATTGGTAGTCGACAAGCGACGGAAAATGGTCTTCCATCAACTGAATTACCGCAAAAGCCGTCCAGCTTGGGACCAATGCGTTGCCTTTTTTGAAGACATAATCACGACGCAAAATCGTGTCGATGATCGACGCGTAAGTACTCGGGCGGCCGATGCCTCGCTCCTCGAGCGCCTGGGTCAAAGAGGCTTCGGTGAATCGGGCCGGGGGTTGGGTCGTGTGCGAGAGCGCATCGAGTTTCCGAAGCTTGAGCTTTTCCTCCGATTGCACGCTGGGCAGGAGTTTTTCTTTTTCTGCAAGCTCCGCCGCAGGATCGTCGCTTCCCTCGACATAGGCTCTCAGGAAACCCTCGAACTCGATCGATGTGCCGGTGGCTTGGAAGACCGCATCGGCCGCATGGATCGTCATAACGACCCGCAGTTTCTTCGCGTCGGCCATCTGCGATGCGACGGTTCGCTTCCAGATCATGTCAAAGACGCGGAATTGGTCATAGCTGAGCTCATCGCGGAGTGTCTCCGGGAGCCGGAACGTATTGCCCGCCGGTCGGATCGCCTCGTGAGCCTCCTGGGCGTTCTTGACCTTGGTCGCGTAGGAACGCTCCGAGTCGTAAAGAAACTCCGGACCATATTGGGTCCGTACAAGGCTTCTGGCAGCCGCGATGGCTTCTTTGGAAAGGGTCGTCGAATCGGTCCGCATGTAAGTGATATAGCCGTTTTCGTAGAGGCTCTGCGCAACACGCATCGTGTCCTTGGCGGTGAGCCCAAGCTTGCGGTTGGCCTCTTGCTGGAGCGTGCTGGTGGTAAACGGAGCCTTGGGCCGCTCGGTAAACGGCTTGATCTCGACTTTCGCTACGGTGAATGGTTCGCCCGACAGGCGTTTTTGAAGTGCCTCGGCTGCCGCTTCGTCGAGCTGGAGCATCTGCGGGTCTTTGAGCTTGCCCGTGGCCGAGTCAAAGTCCTTCCCAGACGGGATTCGACGAGACGCAACGCTGACCAACGAGGCGCTGAAGGACTCGCCCTGAGCGGTGCTCAAGTGAGCCTCGAGATCGAAATACGTCGCGTTGCGAAACGCCATCCGCTCGCGTTCTCGCTGGACGATCAATCGGACTGCGACGCTCTGGACCCGACCGGCCGAGAGCCCCGGCCTGACTTTTTTCCACAAAAGCGGAGAAACATCGTAACCGTAAAGTCGATCGAGAATCCGGCGAGTTTCTTGGGCCTTGACCAAGCCCTGGTCGATCTCGCGCGTCGCGAGCAATGCCCCCTGGATCGCTTCCTTGGTGATCTCGTGGAACACCATCCGACGGACCGGAACTTTCGGCTTGAGGACCTCCTGGAGATGCCAAGAGATGGCCTCTCCCTCGCGGTCCTCGTCCGTCGCGAGGTACAGTGCACCGGCGTCTTTGAGAGCCGATTTGAGAAAATTGACATGTTTCTTTTTGTCCGCAGGAACAATGTAAACCGGCTCAAAATCCTGCTCGACGTTGACTCCAAGGTACGCCCAAGGGAGCGATTTGAGCTCCGCGGGCATCTCTTTCGAGCCGCCAGGCAAGTCCCGGATATGGCCGATCGAAGCCTCAACTTGGAAGTCACTTCCAAGGAATTTCGCGATCGTCTTGGCTTTGGCAGGCGACTCGACGATGACCAAGGTCTTCTTTAGGCTCATATTCAAACAGCTATTCGGCTAGGGGACAAACGGACGCTGCAAAGGTCCGGTAAGTGCGTTGTGTTCCAAACGTTGGCACTTTGTCAAGCCCCCTAGTACCGAGACTCCGGAGCGAAAACCACCCCAAATGCACCCCTTGGAAGGGGTCTCTGCGATTGCGTAGAGCCAAGGATTTCCTAAAATCCTCGGGTTCGCCCGACGGTTTTTTCCGCACAGGGGCGATCGCTCAGCACGGCTCAAGGAAAATTTTCATGGCAAGTCCGTTTTCGTATTTTCGCAAGAACCAACGACTTTGGATGGCTGCGGCCGTCCTGATCGCAATTCTGTCCTTCGTCGTCGCCCCGATGCTCCAATCCTTCACAGGCAGAGGTTCCGTCAGCGGACGCAGGGACGCCAACGCGAAAGCCGCATCCTGGTCCGGCGGATCGATCACCCAAGATCAACTCGATATCGAACTCGGGGAACTGGCTGTCGCCAATACCTTCCTGAAAAAACTCGCCTTCGATGTGCGTGAAAAAGGCGGGTTTCCCAAAGTCCCCGAAGTCCGCCCCGATTTCGCACTCGTAGGAATCACCCCCGATACCCGAGATCCCTCGTCGATCCTCGAACGCAAAATCCTCGCCGCAGAAGCCAATCGAATGGGGATCCACTTCGATGACCAATCCGTAAAAACCTTCCTCCAAAAATTCGTCGACGGAAAACTCTCCGGAGAGCAAATCCAAAAGGCGCTGAGGGAAGTCTCCGGAGGACGCATGTCCTTGGTCGACTTCAACCGCCTGATGAAAGAAGAACTCGCCAAAAATGCAGTCCTACGCCTTGCAAACGGTGGCCAACGCTACGAAGAACGAGCCAACGCCCAAGGCCTCCCGACGGCGGTCCTTAGCCCACCGAGCAAGAACTGGCAGTACTTCACCCGCTTCAAACGCCGAGCATCCGTCGAAACCTTTCCGGTCTTCGTCAAAGACTTCGAAGAGTCCATCGATGGCAAACCCACCGACAAGGAACTGCGCGAACTGTTCGATAAAGGCAAAGAACTCACCCGAATCAATCAGCCGATTCTGACCGAACCGGCCTTCATGACCCCAGAACTCGCCGACTTCGAATTCATCGCTTGCGATATCGAAAAAATTATCGACGAAGAAAAAACCAAAATCACCGAGGAACTCCTGCGCTCCGAATACGAACGTCGAGCCAAAGAAAAAGTCTTCGATGTCCCCCTGACCGAAGAAGAGAAAAAAGCCCTCCAAGAAAAAATAGAACAAGAAAAGAAAGAACAACAAGCCAAAGAGCCCGCGCCGACAAACCTCCCTCCAACCCTCGATAACCCAGACGCGCCAACCCCAGCACCGGCCCCTGCCCCTGCAGCAGAACCAGCCCCTGCAGCAGAACCAGCACCGGCTCCCGCTGCCGAACCAGCTCCGCCCCCGGCAGCAAACCCCCAGTCCTCTTTCACGCAGAACCAAGCTAGCCGCCTAGTCTCCTTCCAAGACCCCGCGCCCGAACCGCCAGCAGAAGTCCCCACGCCGGTGCCCCCCGCTGCGGAAACCCCGGCCTCGGAAACTCCTGCAGCAGTACCCCAAGCCACCGAAGTCCCTGCAAACCCGGTGCCTGCAACAGCACTGCCCGCAGCGGCCCTACCGGCGACAGAAACTCCCTCGGTAGCGCCTTCGGCGGCCCCTCAGGCAACCCCTCCGGAAGCTCCCGCTGTTCCCATGCGAACCCAAAGCTTCGAAGAGGTCAAAGAGGCACTTGCTCGCGAACTCGCCGCCGGACCCGCCTTCCGCGTGCTCGAACAACGTGTCAACGAAATGCGAGATCTCATGGAAACCTACGCTGCGAACCGCAGGGCATGGGAACGGGCAGTGGCCGAAAAGGACACTTCGATGAAGGAGCCCGAAATGCTCAATCTCCAACAGATCGCAGACAAGTACGGTTTTCAATTCGGCCGCACAGGACTAGTCGACGTGCGCACTGCCTCGTCCCTCCCGATCGGTCGGTCCAGGGTTTCGCGGGGCCCGAGAATGCAGCCCTTCGAGTTCCCGAACTTGATCCGGTTTGCACCCAACCCAAATGAATCCGACAGCTTGGGGAATCTTTACATGCCTCTTCAAAGCACCGCACTGCTGACCCGCTACCTGTTCTGGAAGGTGGCTCATGAAGCCTCTTCGACCCCCTCGTTCGAGACAGCTAGAGAATCGGTAACCTCGGTCTGGAAGATGCAGCGAGCGGCCGAAAAGGCCGAGTCGAAGGCCAAGGCCATCGCAACCAAAGCTTCCACAGCATCGCTAGCCGAATCGCTCGAATCCGATACCGAGCGAGGGCTGGTCGTTCGCCCAACCCCGTTCAGTTGGTTCAACCCCTTGATGGCCGATTTCGACATCCAGTTGAGCAATGTCGAGAACCTCAAGCCCCTGGACAACGATTTCATGGAGAAGGTATTCGCGGCAGAACCGGGAACCACTCTGGTCGCTTCCGATGCAGCCAAAGAGATCTACTACGTCGTGAAGGTTCTGGATTTCTCACCCTCGGAAGAAGACCTCATGCTGAGTTTCTCGGCCGCACCGAATACCGGCGGCGTCCAAAACGTCTCGAACATGGAAAGCTCGTCGTTGATCCGAAGCTGGTTTTCGACGGTCCAGAAGCAACTCGGTTTTCAATCCCGTCAGTGATTCGCCCCCAACAGTGATTCGGTTAAAAAAAACCGCCCCTAGCGGCACGGTCTTGATCGATGCTCCCGCGACTTGCAATGCGATGTCGCGGGAGATGATCCAGCAATTGATCGATGCGTTTAGCGACTTCCACCAAGACAAGTCGGTCCGAGCCGTGATCCTCACGAGCGCCGGCTCGACGTTCTGCTCGGGAGTGGACCTTAAAGAGTGGCAATCGCAATCCCAGGAACGCGATGCGATCGCGCGATGGCAAGAGGTCGCTTTGGCGCTTCATGATCTGATCGAATCGATGCTCCGATTGCCTAAGCCCATCATCGCGGCGGTCGATGGCCCAGCCCTTGGATTCGGTCTTGCCATGGTCCTGGCATCCGATCTGGTAGTCGCCAGTCCTGCCGCTCGGTTCGAGGTTCCCGCGACCCGATACGGCCTTGTCTCAGGTCTGACCATACCGCTTCTGGCTTTCCGATTGGGAGCCAGTGCAGCGGCCCGCTTAGCACTCGGGGGACAGAGCATCGATGCGACCGAGGCCCATCAGCTCGGCCTTGCGCATCGCATCGTGGCTAGCGATCAGATATGGGCAGCCTCCCATGCATGGGCAACGACCATCGCGGAAAGTTCCCACGAATCGATCCAGTTGAGCAAACGGCTGCTCAATGAAATGGTCGGCGAATCGCTTCTGATGAACCTATCGAGCGGTGCGGCCGTTCTTGCCACCGCCTGCAGTACCGAGTCGGCCGTCGAGGGCCTGGCCTCCTTCGTCGATAAAAGACCGCCCAAGTTCCCTTGATCGCCTTGCGGTAGATCCTCAAGAGCTCGTGCCGATCTAACGAGTGACCAAGGCCTCGAGCACCCGCTGCCTGCGTACCTTGCGAACCACAATGCGCACCCCCTGATGCTCAAGGGTATCGCCTCCGATGGGTAGATGTCCCAATCGATCCGAGACCCAAGCGCTGAGATTTGGGAACATCTCGGCGCGATCGAATTCAATGCCGGTGAGCTCCTCCAATCGGGTCAAAGAGATTCCACCCCCGGCCAACCAGCCCTGGCCGGACCGCACCGCATGGATCGGGAGCATGTCGTACTCGTCTTGGATATCTCCTAGCAACTCCTCGACAATGTCCTCGAGTGTGATCATCCCGGTGATCACGCCTCGCGAATCGCTCACCATGGCGATATGCGTATGTTCTCGCAAAAGCCGTTCGAGCGCCGCGGAGATCGTCAGCGACTGATCGAGTTTGGGGATCGATCGCAAGATCCCCGCGATCGAGGGCTCCCTGGGATTGATCCGCATGACCGAGACGATGTCTTTGAACGTGACGTATCCGATGATTGTCTGAGGATCGCTCTTGATCTTGGCCACCGGAAAACGGGTGTGCATGTCCATGTGCGCTGCGATCAAACATTCTCCGAGGGTGCTCTCGAGGGGCAAAGCGTGGATCTGCTCGGCGGGTAAGGCGATCTCCTGAAGCGTCCGACTAGCGAGCCGAGCTGCCCCGAGAATGATGTTCTCCTCGCGCGACCCGATCAAGCTTGAGGTGCGTGCCAAGCTTGCAATCGCCCGGAGCTCCTGCAACTCGATCGCTTCGGTCTTCGACTCGTGAGTGGACTTTGGACTCCAAAGTCGTTCGGTGAAGTTCATCAACCCCGTCGCGGAAGCTTCGAGCACCCAGACCAGCGGCCAAGCTAAAATCGAGAAGCCCCGCATCCAAGGGGATAGGCTCAAGCAAACCCACTCTTTGTTCCGAAGCGCAAAGAGCTTGGGCACCAACTCACCGACGACAATCGTGACGATCGTCAGCGGAGCGACAAAGATTGCGATGGACAAGCCATCGGCGGTAGATTCGCTCCATCCGTACTTTTGCAGGATCGGTGATAGGTTTTCCGAGGCCGTCGCACCGCTGGTGGCCCCTGCGATGAGCCCGACGATGGTGATACCAAGCTGAACGACGGCAAAGCTCTTTTCGATCCGCTCCTTCATGACGATTGCGGCTGTGGCTCCAAAACGCCCTTGCTCCTTGAGCGACTCCAAACGGGCTTTGGTGACGCTAGCAAGCGCTATCTCATAAGCTGCAAACAGCGCGTTGACCAGCACCATCAAAAGAACGATGATCCATTCAAGACCGACCACGGTAGGATAGGCTTTCGCTCGGGTGTTACTCGGGGATTACTCGAGGGTTACTCATCCGTCACGCAACCTTCGCTGGCGCTTTTGACATTCTTAATGTACTTATAAAGCGTCCCACGCGTCGCCTTCAACGCCGGTGCGGTCCAGGCCGCAAGCCGCTTGGCCAACTCCGCCTCGCTGACGTCCATGACGAGTTGATTGGTTTTGGCATCGATCGTGATGTGATCGTTGTCTTGGACCAATGCCAACGGACCGCCGACTTGAGCCTCAGGAGTGATGTGCCCGACAATGAACCCGTGGGATCCCCCCGAGAATCGACCATCGGTAAGCAACGCGACCTCCGAGCCGAGCCCTGCACCCATGATCGCCGAGGTCGGTGTGAGCATCTCCGGCATTCCAGGACCACCCTTGGGACCTTCGTAACGGATGATGATCACATCCCCTTTGCAGATCTTCTTTTGCTCGAGCGCCTCGAGCATCTGCTCCTCGGAGTCAAAGCATCGGGCTGGACCGGAAAAGACCAATCCCTCTTTGCCTGTGATTTTGGCAACGGCCCCCTCGGGAGCCAAATTCCCAAAGAGGATCTGGATGTGGCCAGTGGGTTTGATCGGGTCGCTCAAGGATCTTACGATGGTCTGACCGGGCTTGAGCCCCGGCAAATCCTTCAGGTTTTCCGCGAGTGTTTTACCCGTGACCGTCATGCAATCGCCGCTGAGCAAGCCCTCGGCGAGCAAATACTTCATCACCGCTGGGGTGCCACCGATCGAATGCAAGTCCTCTTGAACGAACTTGCCCGAAGGCTTTAAATCGGCAAGATACGCGACGCGATTGCTCGTGCTCTGGAAATCATTGAGCGTCAGAGGGACGTTCACACTCCGGGCCATGGCCAATAAATGAAGCACCGCGTTGGTGCTCCCACCGAGCGCCACGACGATCGTCATCGCGTTTTCAAACGCTTCGCGGGTCATGATATCGCGAGGCTTCAGGTCGAGTTCCAGCAGATTTCGAATGGCCAGTGCGGCCCGATCGCATTCGTCTTTCTTGGCTGGATCCTCCGCAGGAATCGAGGCTGAATAAGGCAGCGCCATGCCCAGGGCTTCGATGGCCGAAGCCATGGTGTTGGCCGTGTACATGCCACCGCAGGCCCCTGCGCCCGGACAGGAGTTTCTCACGATGCTCTCGCGGGTCTGGTCGTCGATTTGACCAGCGAGATACTGACCATAGCATTGGAATGCCGAGACAATATCCAGCGAATGGCCATTCCACTTGCCAGCTCGAATCGTTCCACCGTAAATCATCAACGCGGGACGATTCAGTCGCCCCATCGCAATCAAACACCCTGGCATGTTCTTGTCGCAACCGGGGATGGCGATCAATCCATCGTACCATTGGCCACCCATGATCGTTTCGATCGAATCGGCAATCAGATCCCGGGATTGAAGCGAGAACGACATGCCATCGGTGCCCATGCTGATCCCATCGCTGACCCCTACGGTGTTAAACCGCATGCCGACGAGCCCCTGGGCTTGTACCGACTTCTTGGCAGCCAACCCCAAATCCAGCAGGTGCATGTTGCACGGATTGCCCTCGAACCAAACACTGGCGATCCCGACCTGGGCTTTGTGCATATCCTCAGGCGTTAGACCTGTCGCATAGAGCATCGCTTGCGAGGCACCTTGACTCTTCGGTTGGGTAATGCGGGACGAGTACTTGTTGATCGACGAGGTCATAAGACAACTGATAGTTATGGGTGATGATATGGATTGCCTGGATGCCCACATTACGGGCGACTATTATTGTGGACGTAAATTCGATTTCTTCCTACCTCAAGCGAGAATCGCGGTAGTATTTTAGAGCGCGACGGTTCGAGACAAACGCCATCTCCTCGAGAACCGCATCGCTCAGCTCGGTCCAAATCCACGATGTCGCCTCGCCATCGACCAACTCGATGTGCCCCTCTTGCACCTGGACCATGAAGAACATGTCCAAAACAGGTAGGCTTATGCCGCGATAGACGTAAGAATTGACCTCGGAGGTGAGGTACTCTAGGGATTCGACGGTCAACCCGATCTCTTCGAGGACCTCGCGACGCAAGGCGGCTTCTGCGGTCTCTCCATGATCGACAAAACCCCCAGGCATCCCCAATAACCCCTTGCCAGGATCATTGGCGCGTCGGAGCAGAAGTACCCGTCCTTGGTTGTCGGCCACCACGGCCCCGACGGCCGAGACCGGACCAAAGAACGTCGAATGGGAACAACGCGAACACCGGAAAGGTCGCACGGGCTCGTAAGACTCTCGGGGGTGTCCGCAGGCCGGACAATATCGATAGCTTTCAGCTAATTCCTTGCCCATCGGCAAACAGTCCTCAACACTGGTGTAGGATGTCGATGCTAAATTCTTCGCTGGGATTCGTCTTAGGCCGTCGCGGGCATCGGAGACTTGCGTCTGGAAGCTTTAGGCAAACACAGCACCGCTTCGATCAATAGAGCCGCAAGCATCGCTACGACAAACCATCTCCAGACTTCTTGAACCAGACTCGAGGCTCGTTTACCTGCAACGATTTTAGCCCAGGGTAGATCCCCGAACATCCGGTCGAGACTATTCGAGTCGACGACCCTTGTGGAATCTTCCTCAAGGTCTCGGTGAAGTGCAACGAGTGAGTCGTCGTTGCGATAGACCCCCGAATGCATGGGATACTCATTCGAAACAGCCGACGGACTCCCGAGCAAGAGCTTGGAGGTCGCATCGACCGATCGATGCTCAGTCCCGGCCGATGCGTTCTTGGTCGTACCGACCCGCTGCGCTCCGGCCGCTAGCATCCGCTGGATCGTTACATACAACACCACTCCGTCTCCGCCAAGGGTCGAATCGCGATCCGACGGAGTCGTCGCGCACAAGGTGATCGGTGTCGGATCCTCCGCTGAAACCGGGACGGTTGCCAAAAAAGGCTTGCCGTCGGGCAAAGACGCCAAGGCTTCGAGCGTCCCGTCAATCTTGCACAAACGTCGGATCCCAAGCTGTCCCAAAGGGAGCGGAGCTCCGTTGAGGGTGTTTGCCAAAAGCTGCGAGTCGTTCTGCCATTGGGCGATCCGAGCCAATCGATTTCTCTGGGCATCGGCGGCCGATTCATTCTCGACCGGCGCGATCGCCACCCCCTCTTGGAGCGATTCCCAAGCCCCCCAACGAAACCCGAAGGCTTGCGTGCTGTCGGCATTCTCCGGGGGCAAGATCAGCAATTGGCCACCGGTGGTGACAAAACGCGAGAGCAGTTCCAACGGTTTTCCTGTCGGCAGGTTTTCATGCCATACGACCATCGCGACAGTATTCAGATCGATCGTTTCGAATTGCTCAAGGCTCGCTAGCTCCACTTCGCATTCGACAGCTTGCTGCGGTGCGATGCTCGCACACAATTCGATGGATTGAACAAGCTCGGGCGATTGGCTGACAATCACTGTGCGTCGAGTCGGAGATCGCTCGTAGACGAAGTAGCTCACATCATCGCCAGGGTTGGTGTCGGCTGGCAAACGGACCGAACCTAACCCTTGAGCTGCCGCATCGGAGCCCCCGGAGCTAAGTTCGCTGCCCGTGGTGCTCTTCTCCAAAGGGATTCGGTAGTCGGTCAACTGAGCCGTGCTCCCTTGAAACTCAACTTGGGCAATCGAGCGATTCTCACCGACGGAGATTTCCACCGCAAGAGGCTCGCTCGGAACGGCATTTGCCGATGCGACCGGCGTCGCATTGTCGCTTGTCCCGGAAGCTTCACCGAGCTGCTTATCGATGCGGAAGCTGATCGATAGCTCGGGTCCGTTGTCGGTCTCGACGCGGTACACATCGGTGATTCGGAGACTTCGATTGACCGTGCTGGGCTGGGAAAGATCGAGGATCGAGAACCGGACAGGCTGGGCGATGGAACGAAACCCGTCTTGAACGGCTTTCCAGCGTCCATCTTGGCTGCGCCAGTCGCTGTCTCGCATGTCCGAGCAGAGCCAAACCATGGTGTTGCCTGAAGGATTGTTCTTGGCGTACAGGAGGGCTTTTTCCATCAGGTTTGGGATGTCGCTCGTGGCCGACCAGGTCTGCCGTGGAGTGGCGCGGAGCCATTGCGTGATGGAGTTGTACTCCTCGGGCTTATCGGCCAGCGGATCGATTTGCACGATGCGCTCGATACCGAGAGTTTTAAACGTCTCGGCGAGCTGATCGATTCCTTGTTGAAGCTTTGTGGTGTTCGAGCCCACGGGGGTTTCTTCCATGCTCGCCGAACGGTCTAGGATGACGATCGCGACTCGGTTTGCATCGCCACCTAAGAGCGCCAGCAGACCGCTTGTCAGAGGCCTAGCGGTAAAGAGGATCAGTGCCAAGACGGCCAAGGTTCGCATGGCCAGAATCAGCCACTGCCGCAGCTTGGTATAACCGCTGGACATCTTGGTCGCTTCGAGCAAAAACCGCATTGCGGCCCAAGGGACGGTTTGGAAGCGGCGTTGATTGACCAGGTGGATGATGATCGGGATGGCGGCCAAAGGGAGGGCCAAAAGCATCCATGGTTGGAGAAAGTTCACCGCACACCTCGCGCTCGAGTTCGCCCGACGAGAAACCGCATGAGCGGTTGCTCATACGACTCGCTGGTCTGCACCCGATGGTAATCGAGCCCGGTCTCTAGGACGATTTTCTGCATCGCCACTAGATAATTCTGGAGGGCCTTTTGATAACGGTCGGCGATCTCGGTCGGTTCGACAAAAACCGAGGTGTTTCCCTCCATGTCGACGAACCGAACAGGCCGACCGAACGCAAACTCGATCTCTTGAGGGTCGAGCAAATGAAAAGCGGCCACATCGTGCTTGCGGAAACGAAGGTGTTCAAAGCACCGTTTGAGCTCTTCGGTAGCGACGAAAAAGTCGGACACAATGACCACCAAAGCTCGCTGGCGAAGCGTCTCTGCGAGTTCATCGAGTATCGCAGGCAAAAGCGTTTCGCCTTGTGGCTTAGCTTTTTCCAGAGTGTCCAATATCAATTTCAAATGGGCCGCCGAGCGTTTCGCAGGGATACTTTGAACGATCTTCTCCGCGACGGTCGTAAGCCCCACTGCATCGCCTTGCTGTGCGGCTAGATACCCCAAGGTAGCTGCAATACGTCGTGCGTAATCGATTTTCGTCGGCATCCCCTTGGAGGAAAAACCCATCGATCCACTTGTGTCTAAGACAACGCAAAGTCGCAGATTCGTGTCGGCCTCGAACTCCTTGACATAGTAGCGGTCGGTCCGACCGAAAGCTCTCCAGTCGAGCCGCCGAATGTCATCTCCCGGAACGTATTTGCGGTACTCGGCAAATTCGATGCTCGAGCCGCGGTGGGGCGAAGCATGCTTGCCCGAGACCGTGCCCTGCATAGCAAACCGCGGAGTCAACGGGACGGCCGCCAACCGCGAAATAACTTTGGGATCCAAAAACGATCGAGTGACGTTGAGCATGAAACTATCGGGTCTCGTCGATAAGCCGCGCGACGATCTGTTTGGCCGACACCCCTTCGGCCTGGGCCGCAAAGGTGGTGATCAATCGGTGGACCAATACGGGTCGAGCCACATACTGGATGTCTTCGAGTCGGACCATGTAGCTGCCTTGCAAGGCCGCTCGACTCTTGGCTCCGAGAATCAAATTCTGAACCGCGCGAGGACCCGCCCCCCAACTGACGAAGGGCTTAAGCCACTCCGGGGCCGATTCGCCTTGCGGGCGCGTCTTGCGCACAAGCTTGGCAGCATACTCGTAGATATGATCGGCAACCGGGATGCGTCGTACAAGCCTCTGGAAATGAAGAATCTCCTCGCCGCTGAGGATGCCGTTGAGCTTGATAAGATCATCTCCCGTGGTGGTGCGGGCGATTTGGATCTCCTCTTGCTCCGTAGGGTAGTCCAATTCGATCAAGAACATGAATCGGTCGAGTTGTGCCTCGGGCAACGGATAGGTGCCTTCCTGCTCGACCGGGTTTTGCGTCGCCAAAACCATAAAGGGTGAGGAAAGATCGTAGGTCTTCCCAAGAACCGTCACGCGCTGCTCTTGCATCGCTTCGAGCAACGCTGCTTGCGTCTTAGGCGGCGCACGGTTGATTTCGTCAGCAAGGATGATGTTCTGGAAAATCGGCCCTGGTATGAACTGAAACTCCCGACGGCCCTCTTGAGTCTCCTGAAGAATATCGGTTCCGGTGATGTCCATGGGCATCAGGTCGGGAGTGAATTGAATTCGGTTGAATCCCAGCGACATCGTCTCGGCGACTTTGCTCACCAAAAGCGTTTTTGCAAGCCCAGGAACCCCCATCAACAGAGCGTGCCGACGTGCAAACAAACAAATCGCCAACTGCTCGATCACCTCGCGCTGTCCTACGATGACTTTGGACAACTCATTGCAAAACCGATCGTACGAGGCGCGCAACTGATCGATCGCTTGGACCTCTTGATCGGTCAATTGAACCGCGGGATTGAGGTCTGAGGATGCACCGGATCGCGAATCGATTTGGCTCATGGAGTAGGGATCGTCAAATAGAGGGTGGCTCCATGGGAGTCATGGATGTGCAAACATTGTAATTGAATTCGATCCAGGAGCATCCAGAATTGCCAATTCACCCCCAGAAATCGAGCCATAGCCTTGGAAAAGATCGATCCTAGGCCGATCGAGCCGCTCGGTAAATCGCCAAAAAATCGTCCGCATCGGCCGGCCGTGGATTGAACGCTCCGGTCCATTGCTTGGCCGCCATCTGAGCCATGGCCTCCAAAAGCTCCTCTGCCGCACAAGGACTCACTGCGCTAGCCCCCTTCGGTGCGTTCCAACGCTCGAGCTGCTCGAGACCCGTAGCCATCGATGCGAGTTGCAACCAACGGGTGAAACAGTCCGCCAAAATCTCGCTGGCCATCCGATGATCCGATGAGGCGAGCTCGGGAAGCAATCGGACCAACTCGCCGTAGCGACCACCGACACTCGACGCATTGAATCGAATCACATGCGGCATCATCATCCCGACGGCCTGTCCATGGGGAACGTTGAGATAGGCCGTCAGGGGATTGGCCAGCGCATGGGCCGCACCGAGCATCGAGGCCTCGATCGCCATGCCCGCAAAGGCTGCCCCGAGCTGCATCTGCGATCTCCCAGAGAGATCCATCGGATCCTCCAGGACCCTTGGAAAACCCCGCGATAAAAGAGTCCAAGCTTCGCGTGCATAACAGTCGCTGATCGCATTGCGCTTCGTCGTGACAAACGACTCCAAAGCATGAGTCAAGGCATCGATGCCCGTCAAAGCCGTTACGCTCGCTGGCTGCGAACAGGTCAAAAGTGGATCGAGTATCGCTACGGCCGGGGAGGCCTTCGGGTCCCCACAGGCCATCTTGACGTGAGTATGAGCATCGCTGATCAAGGCAAACGACTGGGTCTCACTCCCAGTCCCTGAAGTCGTCGGCACGGCGATCATCGGGAGCATCGGCAAGGTGGCTTTGCCAACCCCCCAATAGTCGGACATCTTCCCACCACCGGAATAAATGAAATTGATACCCTTGGCACAGTCCATGCTCGAACCGCCCCCGAGACCGATGAGCAAATCAGGACGAAATTCCTCGGCTATCTGAACCCCAGCCCGGACATGCTCGGTGGTCGGATTCTCGGCCAAATCATGGAACCCCACGCTCTCGAGCCCCGCATTGCGGATCTGATCGGCCCCGATCTGATAGATTCCCGCAGCGACAACCCCCGGATCGCTGACGATCAAGACCCGGCGTCCTTTGAGCTCCCTGGCTAGCTCTCCGAGCCGTTCGATCGATCGTTCACCGGCGATCAGGCGAGTTCGGAGTTGGTAGTCGATCATGAATGCTTCAGGGGGTTGGAGGGATCGCCAATCGGCTTGGCAAAATAGGCTAGCGGGGTGGGTATTTTTGCATAATCGGAACAGATTAACAAATCCCAGCACTTTCGTTGCAATCGGAGCGATAGAAAGGCTCTTTGTTGTAAATATTACCTTCGGAAAACTCCGAACAATTGATTCTAGCGGAGTGTTCATGGACAAACCGGATCGCCTAGTTACTCAAGAAGTAGCAAACCGGGGAGTCGGCGGCATGATCATTCGTTCAAGAGCATTGGTCCATCAGTGTTGAAGGCCCAGATTTCAACTGCTTTCGCGTCGCCGGATTTTGTTCAGGATAGGAGTTCCAGAACTATGAAGATTAACCGAATTGCGCTAAGTGCAATGATTGCCAGCGCATGCATTTCGGGATCGGCCTTCGGTCAAACCAGCCGAACCGCCGCTCCTCGTTACGCCCCAGCGTCGTACTACAGCTACTACGATGAGGCTTCCCCAAACGCCGCTTCCAAAACGGCTTCCAACGGTGTCGTCCAAGCGTCGGCAAACTGTGACAACGGCAAGGCATGCGACAACTCTGCCGCATGCGATGCCAGCAACGCCGGCGGTGCCGGTGCTTGCGATTCGGGCAGTGGCCTCGGCGGTGCCCTCGGCGGACGCCTCGGCAGCGGACTCGGCCAAGGCTGCGATGGCGGTGGCTGCGATTCGATGTCCGGATCGAGCGGGCTATTCGGTTTGGGAATGCTCGGTACGGGTCGAGCACTGACCGATCCTTGGAAACTCGTCAAGGAGCCTATCGCTGGCTTCAACATCGGCGGCTGGACAAGCGTCGGATACCACTCCCACGCTAATCCTATGAGCTTCAACACCTACCCGAAACGCGTCCAACTCGGCCAGCAATGGTTCTTTGCCGAGAAGGTCGCCGACGGTAGTGACGGCCTGGGACTCGGTGCCCGCATCGATTACCTCTACGGTACCGACGCTCCAGACACCCAATCCTTCGGCGTTGCGAACAACCATTGGGACAACGGTTGGGATAACGGTGGACAATATGGCCATGCGATTCCACAAGCCTACGGCGAAGTTGCCTACGGGGACCTAAGCGTCAAAGTTGGACACTTCTTTACGATCGTCGGGAACGAAGTCGTCGCCGCAACGGGCAACTTCTTCTACAGCCGTCAGTTCACGTTCTACAACGCCGAACCGTTTACTCACACCGGTGCCCTCTCGACCTACAAAGTCAGCGACGACACCCAACTGTTTAACGGCTACGTCATGGGCTGGGACTCGGGCTTTGAAGACAACGGCGATGCTTACATCGGCGGGATCAAAACCAAAGTCAACGATCGCTGGACCTTCCTGTGGAACTCGGTCCTGGGCCGATTCGGTGAAACCAAATCGTTCAACGCCAACGAACGCGGAGGTATCCAGAACGTGATGCTCATCGGTACCCTGACCGATAAGCTGACTTACATCAGCCAAACCGACTACCTGTTTACCCAGAACGAGTCCGGTATCACCGCTCGCAATACCTTCGGTAACATCAATTACCTGATCTACCAAGTCAACGACCGTTGGGCCCTCGGACAACGTTTCGAATGGTTCAACTTCAGCGGATCCGGCTTCGGCGATGTACAGAACGATGATCTGTACAACTACACTGCCGGTGTGAACTACCGAGCTCACGCAAACCTTCTGTTCCGACCTGAAGTGCGCTGGGTCTGGGACAAAAATCGCTACGGCTTCAACGAAGATTTCGCCGGAAGCCAAGCCGCTGTCGGTGGCGACGTAGTCTTCACGTTCTAATCCGAATCGTTGATCATCAACCGTTCGAACCAAAAAATAAAAAGCACCCTGCAGACCCAGCAGGGTGCTTTTTTTTCACTATGCCTTGCCCCCCGCAAATTCCACTGAAGGGATGCTAGGGAAAAGTCCGAATCACTTGATAGTCTGTATCGAATGCGCCGAATGCAACACGACAACCTGAGGAAACACCGTCATGCCATCAGCAATCATCCAACAACCATTTGCTAGCATCAAACGACTGACCAAGGCCCTCGGTCTCGCATCGTTGGCGCTTGTCGGCTCGCAATCGATCGGATGGCTACCGACTTGCTCGGCAGGGGAACCCCATCAGTGGTTCGCAGGCACCTACCTGGATCCAGCCATCCAACGCCCAGACTTCTTTCCCCATGCGATCACTCGGAGCATCCCTGAATACCGCCAAGTCTACAACCGACCTCGAAATCTTACCGGCTGGATCGCCTACAAAATCGAGCCATCAAGCCAAGAAGCCATGGCCTGGCAAACCAACCATTGCAACGGAAACTACCAAAACCATGCCGGGGCCTACATCCCGATGTACCGCTACCCCAAACCTTGGGAATCGCTCAACACGCGCGGTCGACCCGCCTCGGGCAACCTCGAATAGACACCAAAACCCGCACGATTTTAAGGAACTTGAATCGCAACACGAGAATCTGTATCGTCTAGATAGATCGATGATCGCTGAGTCTTGAACTCCTTATGACAGGTACCGTTGCGATGAAGAAAAAACTTTGGTTCTCCCACGTGGCCGCCTGGTCCCTGATGGCTCTCCCGAGCTATGCACAAGAGCCATCGAAACAAGACCCAGCACTCGATCCTGCCGCCGCCCCTGCGGTGATCGTCCAACCCGCCGAAGAACTACCGATCCCCGAGGATCCAGGCCGCCCCTCGGCGGCTCGGTCCAAACCCCCGATCGTGATTACCCCGCGCAAAGTCTCTCCAAACCCATCGCCAGCCCCTGCCCCCACGCGAGCCCCTAAACCCTCGCCAGAGGTCTTCGGCGATAGCCTCCTGGGGGACGGCGAGATCACCCAAGGAGTTCCCGGTGGTGGGTACCTCGGCCTTGTCGTCGAACCGGTCCAAGGTGGAGGATTCGGCCTGTCGGTCGTCGATGTGACGAATCAATCGCCAGCTTGGAAAGCCGGCTTTCGTGTCGGTGATCGTATCGTCGGTGTCGGTGGTCAAGCCGTCACAACACTCGATCAACTAGGTGAGCAACTCGATCGTTACCCCGTCGGCGCGCCGGTGAAATTCCTGGTCCAACGCCGAGGCCGAAGCACGAATTTGACGGCCGTTCTCCAAGACCGCACCCTGGCCGGACAACTCCAAGGTTTGCAGCCAGCGACCGCACTGCCTCTGGAGCCTCCCAAGACCCCTTATCAGCCAATCCTGCCGAGTATCTCAAACCCCAACTCGAGACCTTCGAATCCCAAGCTTTCAGCCTTGGACCCCTCGGTTCAAAGCAACGGCCCTACTCTCGGCGTCTCGGTCAGCGATCTGTCCGAAACATTCCGCAAACAGTTCGGTATCCCACTGTACCGCGGGGCGGCTGTCTCGAACGTCGCTCCCGGTACGACCGCCGAATTGGCCGGCCTGAAACCGGGCGACTGCATCTCTGAGATCAACGGCAAAATGATCCTGCGAGCCCAAGACGTCGTCGAGTCGATCCAACAAATCGCCCTCGGAGATTCCCTCACCATCGGGTTCTACCGAGGCCAACAAAAGCAACTCGTCGAGGTCCCACTTCTGACCGAAGGAATGATCGCCGGCGAACCCGCAGAACCGCTCGGGCCAACCCTCAAACCCGACCAACTGACCCCGGAATACGTCGAATCGCTCCACGAACAAATCCGCAAACTCCAGGGACAATTGGACCGACTCCAAGCACGCTTAAGCGAACTCGAAGGCCCAGTCCGCTGAGCCCCCTACCCCGCCCCAAGCCAACGGCTAAGTACTAGCCGGCTAGCCCAAAGACCGAGCGTCTAGACGCTCGGCGGGGCAATGCTGAAAACCGACGTGGACTTTACAATCGAGTAATCGTCCGGGAAGGTGTGGAATGCTTGGATCAGCATCTGCCGTTCGCGCGTCTCGATGTGCACAAAACTGATCGCGCCAAACGGAAACCGCCCGCTCGAGTCGAACGCATGCATCAACTCGTCCTGCGAACAACACGTCGTGAACTGATTATGCAACATCCAAAACATCTCGGCCGAAACCTGCTCGAGCTCAAACTCCGAACGGTACTGCAAGCCCCGTTTGCCCTGAACCTCCTCGACGTAACGCCCCCTCATCAAGGTCGATAAGAGCTTGCGCTGCTGAGGTAGCGACTGCTGGAGCGATCCGACAACCTCCGAGAGCGTCGCACCCCGAGTGCCCGTAAAACTGATCAGATGACCATCGCTGGTGATGTCGATTCGAGCCCGATAATTGCTCCTCTGGATCGTACGCGTCTTGTACGAAAGGAAAAGCTCCGGATGAACCGACCTTCCAAACACACTCAAGACATGTTCAGCAACCGTTGGACGAATCGATAACACGGGTAGGGTTTTGGGTTCGTTGGTGGAAAAGATGCCGAATTCGATACGACCGGAAAAGGAGTGCCACGCGGGCATCGATCGCGGGTCCGATTATAACGATTGCAACAAGCTGCAACCAAGGTCAACTTTGACCAATCGGAAACTCTTTCATAATTGCTCGAAATTGCCTAGCCCGGTGTTGACAAGCGATAAACCTGACCCACCCTTGCTTGGATCGAAAAAAAGGTCGTCGAATCGGCGAGCGTATCGGGACAGTTGCGCCGATGCTCGTCGGAACCACCAAGAGGTAATCGTAAACTATGCATATCGTGATGGCATCCTCCGAAGCGACTCCTTTTGCAAAGACCGGAGGACTGGCCGATGTCGCGGGGACCCTTCCTATCGAACTGGCCAAACGAGGCCACCGCTGCTCAGTATTCCTTCCTGCTTACCGTGTCTCCAAGCACTTTCTTCTGGAGCAACCTGGCTCGCATTTCGATGAATCGGTCGCTTCGCTCGTCGTCGATCTTGCAGGCTATCCTATCCATGCTTGGATCCATCGGGTCCGACTCCAAAACTCACCCGTTGATTTTTATCTCGTCGACCAACCGATGTTCTACGATCGGCAAGGTCTCTATGGCGATTCCCGTGGCGAATTCGGTGACAACTGCGCTCGCTACTGCTTTTTCTCCCGCGCGGTCGTCGAAGCCATCGAACGCCTGCAACTACCCATCGATATCATCCATTGCCATGACTGGCAAACCGGACTGATCCCCGCCTACCATCGCACCCAAACCAACCACCACTCCTGGTACAAACGCTGCGCCTCGGTCATGACCATCCACAATATGGCTTACCAAGGCCGATTCTGGGGACCCGATATGGTCCTGACCGGATTGGACAACTCCTACTTCCATTGGGAGTGGATGGAGTACTACGGGGATCTGAACCTGCTCAAAACCGGCATCGCATTTGCCGACGCACTTACGACCGTTAGCCCTACCTACGCCCGAGAGATCCAATCGCCCCCTCAAGGTTGCGGTCTCGAAGGGGTCTTAAGTGCCCGAGCCGACCGCCTCTTCGGAATCGTCAACGGGATCGATGAGGCGACTTGGAACCCCGCAAGCGACCCCTACCTGGAACACCATTACAACATCGATACTTGGAAAGAGGGAAAAGCAGCCTGCAAACGCTCCCTCCAAGAAGCCCTCGGATTGCCCATCCGACCCGATGTTCCTCTCATTGGGATCGTCGGACGACTGGCCGAACAAAAAGGCTGGGACCTGATCCTCCAACTCATGCAATGGTGGATCGACCACCGCGATGTCCAATGGGTTATCCTCGGAAGCGGTGAGCAACGCTATGCCGATGCTCTTTTTCGTTTGGCCATGCAACGTCCCGACCGCGTCTCGCTCCAAACAACCTTCTCCGACCCTCTGGCCCACCGTATCGAAGCCGGTGCAGATCTGTTCCTCATGCCAAGCCTCTACGAACCTTGTGGACTGAACCAACTCTACAGCCTTCGATACGGTGCCGTTCCTGTCGTTCGATCCACCGGCGGGCTGGCCGATACGGTTCAAGACGCCTCCGAGGAAAACATCCTGCAAGGGGTCGCAACAGGCTTCGTTTTCGAGGATTACAAACCCGAAGCCCTCGCCCAAGCGACCATCAGAGCGCTGGAAGTCTATTCACAAGCACCCGAGGTATGGAGTAAAATAGTCACCGCAGGGATGAGCCAAGATTGGTCGTGGGCCAAAAGCGCCGATGCGATGCTCGATGTCTACGAACATGCTCGGTATCTAGCAAAAAACGACCAGCGGCTCTAGCCTCACAAGTACTCGTCGCCAGACTAGCACCCCTCTCAAGCTTGTCGTGCGCTTGAATTCGTTGCGCAAAAAATCACCGGGTGGAATCGTCCGGGAAACTATGGGGTCGATTCGATGAACGAAACGCGGTACGACTGGCTTGGCGATCGTTGGGTCATCTTTGCTCCCAACCGTATCCTGCGTCCTGACAACTACCGCGATCCGTCCAGACCCAAACCAAACCTCACGTCGTTGGCCCCGACAGATCGAATCACCGACGAACAGTGCCCTTTTTGCTCAGGTCACGAGCAACAAACCCCACCCCCGACTCTCGTTCTGAAAACCCCTTCGGCCCACGATTGGTCGGTCCGAGTCGTCCCGAACAAATTCCCCGCCTTCGATTCGGCCAACGAAAGCCCCCTTTGCACTGCCCCCCATTGCACCTCGACCAACAACTCGGAGCTGTTCCTACGAAAACAAACTCGCGGCGGGCACGAAGTGATCATCGAAGCCCCTAACCACATCCAAAGCATCACTCAATTGCCTACCGAACACGCCGCTCTGATCTTCGAAGCTTACCAAGAGCGATTGCGGTACTGGCGAAGCGTCCATGCAATGCGCTATGCGGTGGTCTTTAAAAACAACGGAGCCGATGCAGGAGCCTCCCTGGTCCATGCCCATAGCCAATTGATCTGCACCGATTTCCTACCCACCGATGTACTCAAAACCCAATTGCGATCCAACGAGTACTTTCAGTCCCATCGCAGATGCTACGCTTGCGATGTGCTCGAAAAAGAAATCCAGGCGAGCCAACGGATCGTCGCCCAAACCGATTCCTTCGTCGCCCTGTGCCCATTCGCATCGCGTCTCCCCTACAGCGTCTCAATCCTGCCAATCGAACACCAGTCGGCCTTCGAGGAATGCTCCCCCTGCCAACTCGTCGAACTGGCTCGACTTGTCCAGTGGACTCTGCGATCCATCGAATGCGAACATCCTCAAACCGCCTACAACTACGTCCTTCAAACCGCCCCACTCGATGCCCACAATCCAGCAGCCTTCCACTGGCGCCTGAAAGTCCTCCCGCGATTGATCAAAGTCGCCGGCTTCGAATGGAGCTCCGATTGCTACATCAATACCGTCCTACCCGAAGAGGCCGCAAAAGCACTAGGACGCCACATCCCCACGGGCCTCTCGGAAAAATCCCTCTCGCAATCCGCAATAGCATAAAGCGATCAACCTAGTTCGTGCATTCCATCGGATTTCGTCGTACTCCGTCCATTCAAGCGATATCGACCGGCTCGGCTGCCTCTTGCCGACTTCTATCCCCGCCGACTTCTTTCCCCACGGGGCACCAACAACAGGATCAATCCAATCAGCCCGCATGCGATCAAAAGTATCACACCACTGACGATCCCTACTGCCAACCAACCACCCGCCTGATACGGACTCAAGAATGGATATGGATACCAACCGGTGATGGCCCCTCGCAACAGCGAGAAAAACAAAAATCCCAACGGATACACAAGCCACCGAAGCGATCGGCGATACCCAGGGCGATTCCTAGGCGGATCGACGACCCAATCGAATAACACCCATAAAGGCATCAGCAAATGATGCACCCCATCGGCCACCGGATCGACGATCTCCTTGACCATCGGCAACTGCGATAACAACACCGCATACACCAAGCCCGTAATCGTCAAATACAACACCGATGCCCCGCGCAAAGCCGCTTGCGTCCCTTCGGATAACCCCAGACCACCCAAAGCGGAAATCACCAAAACCCCAATCGCAATCAGATTGGCCTGAATGGTGAAGAAACTAAAGAAAGGACCAAGCTCAAATCGACCGATAGCGATCAAGTGATTGGCTTGCAAAAATATCGCAGCGATCGAGACGGCGACCAAGACCCATCGCAATAGATTCAATCCGCCGATCATCTATCGAAGCCTCCGATCAAAGAACGCAAATACATCATCCAAAGCCGCTTGCACGATCACCATGTGCTCGACATCCGCGTACTCCCGATACTCCACCTCGCACCCGAGGCGTTCAAGCTGCTGGCTGAGCCTCTTGGCCCCAGACTTGCCAAAATCTCGATCCCCCGCCCCAACATAAAAAGGGACCCTGCGGATCGCGTCGCTCGGAATCACTCCACCCCCTCCACCCAAAGCCGCTACACCCCGAACCCATTCGGGATGCTTGCTGACCTGAGTCATCGCTTGGGCCGCACCCATCGAATGACCAACAAGCATCACCCTGGTGCGATCCACCGGCAGAATCTCCGACAAGGCCTCGACCATCTGCTCTACATCCATACCCAATCCCGCCAGCGTCTGACGAGGCGAAACGACAATCCATCGCCGCTGACGACCAAGCTCTATCAAACGGCCCGCCCCATACGTCTGGAAAAACATGTTCTCGCTGCCGCCGGCTCCATGCAAAGCGATCAACAACGGAAGCTTCAATTCAGAATCCTTTGCGTCATACTCAGGTACCTCCATCCGAACCACCTGGGTCGATTTCTCCCGACTCAGTTGCATCCACTTCCAACCCGGCGTACTCACCCATTCTCCAAACGCTCCAGTCATCGAAGCCTCTTGAGTGGAGTTCGGTGCAGCGATCTGTTCGAAATCACGCAGGAGCCGATTCCATGGCAAATCGATCTCGAACGATGTGCCCTTGCGGCCTCGACTAAGCTCTTTGGCTAAGAACTTTGCCGTGCTCCTGGACGTATGCCCCGGCTCCTTACGGACCGACTCTATCCATTGCTCCATACGTCCAAAACGATCCTCCGTTCGCTCGACCAAAGACACCGATGGACAAAGCCAATCGGATACCCCAGAGGCCACCCCTTCCCGTAAACATTCAATCAAGTAATCGCCCGGAGCAAGCCCCCCCAAATCCAGTTCAAACGGCTCACCCGAAACCAAAGAGACACTCCTACGCAAAAGTGGCTCTCCTGCCCTTGCCCCACTCCCCGAATCCCTCACGCGGGGGTCAGACCAAGGCCACAGACTCAGGACAACCTCATGCCGCTTCGCCAATCCATCAGTACCCTCGTTCGCCGCTGCCGAATCGTAGAAAACACTCGCTCGGCCCCGTACCACCGGATCCTTCACATCCAATAACGTCTTCTCAAACTCCAACTTCCATCGAAGACCTTCAAGCCGCTCGACCTGCTCGGATTCCTCAACCCCGGTGACCTGCAACCAACCCTGATCCAAAAACTTGCCCGCTCGACCAAGCTGCAAACCGAAAAAACTCCCCACCGCTTGCTCCATCGATGCCGTGCTCCGCGACCGCGATTCCACATCAGCATCCTGCCATGCCCGCTCGAATCGCTCGAGACGACGGCCCAGTTGATACCGGTCCTGGGCCGACTGGCAAATCCCAAGCTCAGGCAACAAAATCCAAGCAACCACCGAAGCCCAAACCAGCCGAAAGACGAAACCGCCGAAAGATAAAGGAGCCGATTTTCCCATTAAACAACCTGTTTTGAAAAAAGTCTCAGGGAATTCCTTCCCTATCCCTGCCGTTCTTGGATACATTAGTTGTCACACACACTCACTCAGTCCGGGCATTGTACTGGATTCACAACGTCCATTGTCGAAGAGCAAAGCCGTCCAACGGAGGGTTTGTGCATGAAATACCACCGCCGCTTAATCATCGATCTTCTCGAACAACGACGCCTATTTGCAGGCCTTGACGTTCGAATCTTCGAAGACCCACGATCCTCGCGTTCGCTCGAGCCCAACAGTTCCCCCGCAATCGAACGCGTTGTCTTCTTAGACCTCAATGCCGATGGAGCCCAACAAGCCTCCGAGCCGATCAGCATCTCCGATCTCGATGGCATCGCTCGATTCAGGAACCTTCAGTCGGGGTCCTATCTTGTTAGACTTTTAGGCGCCTCGAAATCGCAACTGCAAACCACCGATACCCAGCCTGCTCCCACAGGATCCTGGACCGGGGATGTAGGGGCCCTCCAACCCATCGCTTGGATCTCAGACTCCGTAGGCTGGTTCGCCTCGAACCAATCGCTCATCCAATTCGATATCGAGCAATCCATTCGCCTGAGCGAAATCCCACTGCCAGGCCGAATCCTTTCCGTCACAAGCGATCTCCAAAACCGTGGCCTCGCACTCGTGGCTTACCCCAACAACAATACCGAACTGATCGCTTTCGATCTCCAACTCGGACAAATCCAACGCTCGGATCCGTCCTCGGGGGCAACCCTAGGCTCCTCGATCCACGCACCTACGGCCAAAGAACTCGTTTCCATCAGCGAAAACCGATTCCTGCGGCAATCGAATCCCCAAGGAGATTCCCTGGAGTGGATCCCTCCCATAGATGCTTGGGATCAAAATCCAACGCTTGAAACCAAACTCAGTGGTATCGCACCCCATGCGCAAATCCATACCGTTGGCTCCCAAGGAATCCTCATCGCCGAATCGCTCGACCAGGGCACCCGAATCTCCCTGTTCCATTACGACGGGCAGTCCTTTGAACTAGTCGCCGAAAGAAGCTTCAACGCGTTCGTGCGATTCTCGAGCGCAAGCCCCGATGGGAAAACCATCTCGCTTGAAACCAACCAAGGAATCGAAATTGTTTCCATAGCCCCCGGGCTTCCAACGGCCCTGATCCTCCAGAACGCCGCAGGGCCGAGTGCCTTCGACACTAGTAGAGGGCTTCTCTGGTCGCTCTCCAATGCAAGTCCCTCAAGGTTGATCGGTTGGACACTCACCCAGGGCCTCAGAGCCTTCGATGTCCTTTTAGCCGATGCAGGAAACGCCGACCAATCCGCAAGAATACAACTCTCCCTGGGTTTCAAAAACGATACGCTCATCGGACTGCGAGACGGACAAATCTACCGCCACGCACTTAGCCTCACCAACAAAACCATCGCACAGGTCGTCGACCAAGCGATCGAGCAAGTCGCCATCGGTATTCGAAATCGGTCCGAAAACAATCCGCCCGTGCTGAGAAGCCTACCGAGTGTCCAAGCGACCGAAGATTCACCCAAATCCATCCATACATCCGAGTGGGCCCAAGCAACCAGCGACAGCGACGGTGACTTTGTTCATTACATCCTCGTGAGCAACGGCCAACGCGGCTCGGTCTCCTGGTCCTCCAACGTCGGCGGAATCTTTACCCCCAATCCCAATGAAAATGGCCAAGATCAAATCGTCGTACAAGCCTACGACGGACGCTCATGGTCCACACCGCAAACCGTCGGAATCCAAATTCAGGCCGTTAACGACGCCCCCCAAGGCCTCCTCTATAGCGGAGTTCTTGCCATTCCAGAAAATCGACCAGGCTACGTCCTAGGAAGCCTATCGATCATCGATCCAGACGCGAACGAAGTCTTCGATTACTCCGTTTCGGACAGCCGTTTTGAAATCTCCGGCTCCACCCTCAAGGTTCGAGATACCGCGCTGATACCCTACCAAGCCCCCGGTTGGATCGATCTGATTCTGACGGCACGCTCAAGGACCAATGGAGACTCCATCCAACGCGCCGAACGGATCTTCATCATCAAAGATCCCACACCCTTCCACAACGATGCCAATCCAGCCGATGTCGACGGTGACGGGTCCGTCACACCGCTCGACCCCTTGATCATCATCAACTACATCAACACCAAAGGCTCTGGTCAAATCAAACCCCCATCAGAGGGGGAAGCCAGCAACGATTTTGATGTCGATGGAGACGGCCAAGTCACCCCGCTAGACATCCTCATTGTCATCAATGCTCTGAACCAATCCTCCGCAGCCGCAGAAGGGGAAGCCCCCATTCGGGATTCGCGACCGACCGTTGTTCCTCCGCCAATCCTTCCGGTCCTTCCGGGAATTCGGCCACAAGCGGCCCCTCTGAGCGACAGCGACGATCCACTCGGGTTGAGAAAATCGAAGAGATAGACGCTCCTGCGAGCTCCTCGATCTGATTTGCGATCGACCTGCACAGGTCGATCTCGTGCTCCCAATATTTTTTGTGCGTGGCACTCGAAATTCGATATTTTCGAGCAATAGACGTTTTCTATTTTGATAGACTATTGAATTCTGGGGTATCGCAAAATCCCCAGCCTTATCCCTTTATACTCTCCTCATCATCCACTCGATCAGACTCTCCGCAAGGCGATCTGAGCAGTACCAATGTCGTTACGCATCTGCTGCATCGACGATAATCCGATCTGCATTCATGGCTTAAAGAACGCATTAAGTTCTGCTGGCCATCAGATGGTCGGCTCGCTCGATCGACACTCGCAAATCGAAACGTTTTTAGAGAATAGCCCGTGCGATGTATTGATTTCGGAATTGCGCGTCGGGGATTTCGATCTGCTCGAACGATGCCATCAAGTGATGGGAAAATACATCGAGAGCAAATGGATCATTTATTCCTATGACGAAAATCCGACGCATGTGGCACGAGCAAGTGCCCTGAATGCCTGGGACTATATCCCCAAACGATACACGGTGCAGCGACTTATTCAGTCTTGCGAATCCGTCCGAACAGGACATCGAATGCCCGAATCGCTCGTCGGCCTAGCCAAAACATTCCTCACTGGCCATCATAAACCCGCCGAGTCGATTCCGGTTCCACTGACGAAACGCGAGCATCAAATCCTCATCCATCTTTCGCTAGGGTTGAGCAATCGAGACATCAGCAAGTCGCTGAGCATAAGTCTAGAGACCGTCAAAGAGCACGTGCAGAACGTTCTGCGCAAGCTAAAGATCAGCGATCGTACTGCCGCAGCGATTTGGTCGCTCCGCAACGGCGTCCCCACCTTGAATTTCGACCATCCATCCTAACGACAACCCCAACCCATAGACTCAACGGCTCCCCACACTCTTCTTTCCCACCGTTTGATTCCCAACCCTCTTTTCCCCCCATCGTTCTTCCCCCCTTCGTTCTTCCCTCCTTCGTTCTTCCTCTCCTTCGTTCTTCCTCTCCTTCGTTCTTCCTCTCTGTGCTCTCTGTGTCTCTGTGTTTCAAAAAACCTCGTGCTCTATCCCCTGTAGCCGCAAGCGACCTCAAGGTACCCATTTCTCCTCAGAGAGTCCGTCAAGGCTAGGAACAAGTTCGGTCCGAAGTCCTGTGCGGTTCGAATTGGGCTGTGGAAGGCCGTGCTATCCTAGCCGAAGCACCGAGTGCAAATTCTCTGGGGTCTTATTTCCGTGTGTTCCGAGTATTCCGTGGTTCTATCGGCTTTCCATCGGCCCTTCCGTGGGTGTTGCATTGGGATCGGGATCCTCAGGACAAACCGAGGTCGATTCACTCCAATAAGGGCAACTGTGGAGGGGTTGGCGAGGATACTTCGGCCACTGCGGTGGCGTATGAGCCGATTGGCACAACAAGAATACAGACCCGCGTCCACTTACAATCGTCCGATGATCCCGGCAACTCAAACAGACCGATCCCCTGAGCAGCGGTTGCTCTCTGGCTAGATCGTCGGCCGATTCGAAATCACCATCGCTCATAGAACGCTCACTATTCCAAATCTAACTTCAAAAGGGTGCGATAAGGTCACCGGCTAAACTCAACGGGGTTGTCGGGGGTATCGGGGGTATACCGAGGGCCGGCAAAAAATCGTCGCTTATGCTGCCCGCACTTGAGGCATCGATACCCGCTGAGAGAAACTATCGAGTACCGCGTCGAGCAACTGCGTCGCACTTTGACGCCAAGTCGTCGGCTGGGACCAATCCACCGCAGCCTTGATCCCTCCCTTGGTTGAGCCAGCCGTTCGCATCAACTCCCAAGCCTGAATCTGCTTGGCGAGCGTCATTGGATCGTGTAGCGGAAAGTACTCGCAACACCTACCACCTACCTCGCGATGGATCGGCGTATCGGAAGCGAAGGTTTTACGTCCATGCCAAAGCGATTCGACAATTGGAAGCCCAAAGCCTTCCACGATCGAAGGCAGCAACACGCCTGAACAATGCCCATAGACATGATGCAATTCCATATCCGTTAAATCGTGAAAAACCCAAAGTCCACGGTTGAGTTTTGGGTGCTGCTCGATCCGACGCATGAAGTCATCGCACCTTGAACCACTCCGACCTGCAAAACAGATTTGCAACTCCGGATTCGATTGCCAGAGCAAATCAAACGCATCGAGAGCTTGGGTATGGTTCTTTCGCGGATCGAAACTTGCGACCATCAAGTAAGGTGGATAAGGGCTCGACGCATTAAACAAGTTTTTGACTACCGAACGAATGGACTGCCCGATCGTCTCGGATTGCGGAACGCTTAATTCAGCCCCCAAGACAAAGGCGCGGACATCTTGGCACATCGCAGAACGATCCGTTTGAGCCTCAATATACTGCTTAACGTCATCCCGCACCGTCTTGGAAATCGCAAGGATCGTATCGGAATTCCGAACGACCTGATCGAGATAGCTTTGGAACTTGTCACTCCGTTTTTTCCCAACATACGCTGGATGCGTCAATGGAATGAGGTCATAGACCACCGTGGCGATCATCGTTCCGGCTTTCCGGTGAGCTTCGACCGTCTTCCATATGTCTCTGCGAGTCCAATAAGCGTCCGGCAGTATGAGGATTCGATCGGCACTAGGCTCGATGGCGTTTCCTTCGAGTGCTTTGCGTGTCAAACTGCCCCATCGGACCACATGGTGCGGCAACTTATAAATCCCAAGGTGACTTGGCCGAGGCTCCATCCACTTACGGAGCTTCGCAGAGTGGCTCGAGGCTGCAATCCACTTTGGGATCCTTTGAATCCAACCGGGAACGAACTCCCCTGCATTTCTTTCCCAAGCAGAAAGGAATTGCAGGCTTTGCTCTAAGCCAGGATCGACCTCCAAAAAACGACTTTGAAAGTGGGTTGCGATCTGCAGTCCAGGACAACCACGCTCTTGGAGGACCGAGGGAAGTTCTCGGCATAAGTTGCGAACCACACGTTCGATGCCGGTGTTTTTTCCGGAACCCAACGTGTGAGAGGCATCGATCGTAATGGTTGGTCGTCTCATGCCCGAAAGTCTACCTCATGCCCAATTTTCGGTGCAAGGTCGTCTTGGAGCCCCTACCTTCGATTCGCCATTCCTCTTGAGAAATAGGCGAATGCTAGCATTCAACCTAGAGTGAATCGCAAGCGTTTAGGGGCATCCAGTCGCGAGTGCGAAGTAGATTTCAAGACTCTGAGGGTAGCTCAAGTTCCAGCCGCCCCAAACTTCGAGCGGGCATGCAAACCGTCACCTGGATCTCTTTGGGCCATTGCATGCTATGGGCCAACCAATTGACGAAGTGTTGGGTATGCTCGTCGGTGCACAAACTCTCGTCCTGCATCAGAACTGCGATGACCGGGGGATCGGAATCCATCAAGCACTCGGCCTTGGCTACCGGCCAGTAGGACTGGTCATCGGGGGCTACTCCTTGCTGATCGAATTGCTCGAAGACCTCGGTTTCGATCGCTTCGATTTGCAGTTCATAACTTTCGAAATCGACCGTCGTACGCGAGATCCTATTTTGTCGCATCTGTGGCTGGGAAACCTCGGATGGATCAAAGCGACATAGGACTTCGACGTCAAACAACTGCAGCCCCAAATTGGCATCTAGGATTCCGGCGATGTTCAAGACCACCGGTTCCCAAGGTAGATCCTCGAGCGACTCGGCCGGATCGAGGAACACGAGGCTCCCTGAGTACTCTTGCTCGGTGATTTTGTGGCCGAAAAAGAAGGCGAATGGATCGCTCTGCCCCTGGTAAATCAGGACCGCCTGAAGCCCCGTCGAGGATTGGTTTTTGAGCACTAGCTCGAAATCTTCGCCATCCATTTTCCGCTCGCTCGTGAGGTTCAGCTTTCATCCATCGGAATTGCAAACGATGGCCAAAAGTATGGTCGAGCACCGAGCAAAGCACAAGCCACCTCACGCCGGTCCGATCCAACTGCTTGGCTCCCCTTCGCCCCTGAGGCTTTGACGGGGGAGCAAGGATCATCCTAGAACGCATCATTGATTACTACGATTACGATAGAAGGGATCAGGGTCTAGGTTATCAAACCCCCGTAGGAAGTCTATCGCCCGCGGAGCAGGAATCGACCAGCCTAGCTATCTGCAGACTCCACTTTACCGATTTTGTCTGTCTTCATTTCGGTGAACCACAGGTTACCGTCCTTACCCAAACGGATGCGGTGAAGCATGGCATCTCTGCTCGGAACCACGAATGCGCGATAACTTACGCCAGATAGCTCGGTTCCGATGACGCCCCGGATAGACTTGTCGAACCTCAGAATGTAGTCTGGGCCAGCCGGCAGAGGGTTGTTTGAGTCAATGTAGACCTGCACCCAAAGGTTCATCTCTAGGTCAAATGACAGGGAGGCCAGGATATGGTTCTTCTGCAGAGTAGGTACAGGGTACTCCGCAATGTTTCCGTTCATGTCAATCCGTCCGATCTTTCTGCCGGCTTCCTGCGTGAACCACATAAATTCCCCCATC
>JAJTFB010000130.1 GCA_021300015.1 Pirellula sp.
GTCTCGGCTGTTTCGATGAGCCTTGCAACCATTTTGCCCCATACGGCTTTGGGTCAAAATCAAGAGGAGTCCAAAACCGAGTTGAAGCGAACTTTGATTGTGCTCAATGACGAAAGCAGCAGTACTGAGAAGATGCTTGAGCAACTGCGTGAGCAGCTCAAAGATTTGCCGCCACAGAAGCGAGATGAGATTTTAGCGAGCCTTGCCAAAGCGCTTGCGCAGGCGACAAAGCGCTCGGGCCAAGACAAGCGGGTGGTCGTCACGACGGTCGATGCGGATGGAAAGCCACTTTCGACCGAAGGGAATGTCGTGACGATGACCATCGTTCAGGATGCCGACCCGAAAGGTACCAAGTCGGGCGAATCTCAAACGCGAGTCACCGCGAGAGTCGAAGGCAAGGAGAAAGCCCCGAAGGAAAAGACCCAGAGCGGGAATCTGAATCTGAATCTCAAGTCCATGGCCGACGGCATGATGCTACGAGGGATAACCAAGGCGGAGAATTTGGGGGGCCCAACGTTCCGGATCGGTTTGAGCATCGAGGCGGCCGACCAGCAAGATGGGGGAGAAGGAACGGGAGCTACCGCCGAGGGCAAATCGGTACGTGGACTGATCGTCGAGCGGATTATGGATGAATCGCCGGCTAGCGAAGCGGGAATCGAGCCGGGCGATGTCATCCTCATGATCAACGGAAAGGAAGCTGACGATTTTGCTTCTCTCCAAGAAGCCGTTCAGCAGGCGGGCAAAGAGGATCGTCCGGTGA
This sequence comes from Pirellula sp., assembly GCA_021300015.1. Classification (GTDB taxonomy): domain Bacteria; phylum Planctomycetota; class Planctomycetia; order Pirellulales; family Pirellulaceae; genus JBKCUI01. Next base: position 761 of record JAJTFB010000130.1, read on the forward strand.
AGTTGAAGCTTGAGCGAGATGGCAAGGAGTTGACCGTCAAGATCAAGCCGGTGGAGTCGGCGGATGTCGGACCGATGAGTTTTGACTTGGTTCCTCCTATCGGGAGTGTTTTGCCTTTGGACATGCCAGGGGGGGGCATGCTGGAGGGTCGGGTTGTCGAGGGTCTTCGGATGTTGAGCCCGATGGAGTTTGGGGGCAAAGCGTCGGAGCAGACGACCAAGGAGATCGCCGAGCTCAAAGAAGAGATTCAAGAGCTCAAGGAGATGGTCAAGAAGCTTTTGGAGAAGGTTGAGGCTCGCTAGCACGGCCAGCAGAGCTAGGGTTTATCCTCAACATCGCTCGGATTGAACCTCGCTTGGACGATTGGGTCGAAGCGAGGTTTTTTTCATGGGATTTGCCTAGTCCGGGACCCAGAGTTTCGAGCCACCGCCGGCGGAGTCTGGGGAGGAGCCACTAGGACCGTCTGGGGTCCAGATTCCGCTGCTGTTGGCACCACCGGCATCGGCGATATTTCCGGCGGCGCTTTGGCCACCGAGGCCCGAGTTGCCGCGAGCGGCCATTTCGCTCTGCTGCATCAGGGATTGAATGTACCGCATGAGGGTCGGATCCGACGAGTTTTCTCGAACGGAGCTCTCCATGAATACACGGGCTTCGCCATGTCGGCCCAGCATGGACAGCAGTTCGAATCGTTCGATAATTGCGCTACCGATCGAGACGTTGAGTTTTTTGCCGGATTCGATGATACGAGCTAGGAGTTTTTCGGCTTCGTTGGGATCCGAGCAGACTCGAACTTTCAGGTTGTGGAGTGTGTATTCGGCGGATCCTCGGAGTTCCTCGGGCCACTGGGTGGACTGAGCGCGATCGATCAGGGGTTGGTACATCGAGGAGATCCCGCGGGTGAGCGAGGACTGCATCAACTGGATCAAACTTTGGGGGTCAATATTCGCCAGATCGGTCCAATAGTAGGCCGCTCCACCGACGAGGTCAAAGACATCGAGTTCGGGGGAGAGCTTTGGTTCGGAGACTTGGAGACGCTTGTGGATTGCATCGAAGTCCGCATCGGTAAATCCGCTAGGATTACGAGCTTGCCAGGACAGCAGGACGGCTTGGAGGGCAACTCGGTATTCGGCCTTTCCTGCAACTTCCCGCATCGACTGGTTTCCGAGGCATTCGAGTGGAAGATCTAGGGCTTCTTCGGTATTGAGATGTTTGATCGCATCGGAGAGGGCCAAGCGGCGTTCGTCTGGGATCTGTTGGCGGACCATGACTTGGCTGCTGATTCGTTGGACGAACGGCAGATGAAGTTGTTCGATCAGTTCGCGCTTGAGGGAGTTGAGTCCCAGGTCGGATTTGATGCTATCGATTTGCTTCTTTTGGTAGCCGGAGTTTGCCTCGAGGGCGACTAAGCGGGCAGGTTTGTCCGTTTGCTTGCCGTAGAAGGCGATCCAGGTTCCGACTCGCAAGGGTTCGGAATCGGCGAATTGTTCTTGGAGGACCGCATCGGTGCAAACGTAAGCGACTTTAGGAGGTACTTCCTCCTGGAGCATCATTTGCAGCATTTCCTTCAATTGATCGACCGGTACGGGTTGAAGGGATTTGACCGTTGCGAGTTTGCTTTCGAATTCCGGATCTTCGATGGTGTAGATGACCAAGTCATCTTTCAGGGATATCCCGCTCGATTGAGGGGATAGGTCGAAGGCGAGGGATTGGTAGTAAACTTTTTGGTGTTCAGGCAGATCGGGGCATTGGGTGAGTTTACGGCAGGTGGCTGCGGCCGATTCGCTATCGGTGAGGATCAGTTGGCAGTGCAGGAGTGCTTGGAGGATCGCTGGTTGAGGGCCGAATTCTCGGATCATCGATTCGAGTTTCGTTTTGGCCCCACCGATGCGGATCGCTTCGATCAACGACGAGGCTTCATCGAGTCGTTCGGCGTAGGGTGCATCGCCGGGATCGACCGGTGAGGGGATCGATTCGCGGAGCAGGCTGCTGCTTTGGGCGTCCGAGACGATCGATTGGTATGCGGACATACCGACTTGTTGCATGGGTTGCCCAAGGTCCAGGAGTGTTTCAGCGTGGAGCAGGGCAGGGAGTATCGAGCCGCGCTGACCGATGAATTCGATCAAATTCATTCCGACCATTGCGGTCATCGGGTGGATGGTTTCGCCGGAGTCTGCGATGGACTGCAGCAGTAGCGAAGCGCCTTCTTCGGTGTTTCCACGAACGATAGCAACCATGGCTCGGTTGAGTTTGGCCAAGGGGTTGTCGGGTTGGAGCCGGATGAATTTCGCGGAGGTCTCTTCGAGCGGCTCGAGTTCGCCGAGGCGCAGGAGCAGATCGCACTTCATGGCAAGGAGCCAGGGCTCCGAGGGCATGGTCTTGAGGTTGGCGTTGATTCGGTCCAGGGCGGCGACATTTTGTTCGCCGGAGATCATCCGATAGATATCCTGCATCTCGGGAAGATGCTCGTGGCATTTGCAAAACTTGATTTTTTTGCCATTGCCGCAAGGGCACAGACTGTACTGATCGAGAGAAGCCATGGAAGGACCGTAATTTGTTGTTGATTCAAGGGGTTGTACGATGGGCGGTCAGGCCAAAGGAGTGGTCTCAAACCGCAGTGAGCTGTGTGATTTTCGGAGACGAAGTCTACCACAAAACGTTTGGGATAGGCTAGGACTCAATGGGCCGGAGCCGAGCCTGGATCGGACTGGGTGTCGAGATCTTTCGGCGGGTGGAAGAACAGGGCCAGGGCGATTGCCGCGAGGGTCGCTACGGCGCTTGGGAAAAGGAACATGCTTCGGTAATTGATGGTTTTATCCGCACCGGCTCCTTGGACGAAGACGTTTTCGGCTAGCCAAGGGCAGATCGAGTTTGCAACCAGAGCGCCGACTCCGAGGATCATGACATTGAATAGGCCTTGGGCGCTACTGCGTACATTCTTTGGGAAGTAGGCATCGACAAAAATGTAGACGGTCGCAAAGAAAAAGGCGTAGCAGACGCCGTGGAGGATTTGCACCAGGATGATCAGGCTTTGGTTCTCGGGGAGCAATGCGTACACCAAAAAGCGCAGGGCATGGCCGAGGACTCCGACGATCATGGTCCAACGCCAGCCGAGGTTTTTCAGGGTTATTCCCAGGACAAACATCGTAAGGATTTCTGCGATTTGGCCGACACTCATGACGGGCATGACCCAATTGCCTGGGATTCCGACACCACCGGCTTCGCGACTGGCTCCTAAGAACCCTCCGGTCCAGTTGAAGTAGCAGTTGTGTACAAAGGCATCGATGAATGTCACGAGCCAGAGGACCAGTACGAAGGGGTGTTTGAGCAAACGCACCGCAGCCATCCAAGCGAGCCCTTCGTTGCCGCTGACTGCGCGTTTCGGTGGGGTATGGGGCAACGTTAAACTGAAGAGAGCCAAGATCAACGATGCGATTCCCGCGACGATGAAGGTCCATTTGGTCGCATCCAACAATGCTTGTTCCTTCAGTGGACTGGCCAGGACGGTTCCGAGCCAATCGACGAAACCCGAGGGAGCGGCTTCTTTGACCTTAGCCCAGTCGACGAAGATAAAGGTAAAAGGCCAGGCGGCCAGAATCCATCCGATGGTTCCGCCCATACGGACCAGACCGAACTCTTTGGTCGCATCCTTCATGTTGGCAAAGGCGATCGAGTTGGTGATGGAAATCGTCGGGACATACAGCAGGCAGTGGACGAGCATCAGCAGAAAGAAGGGCCAGAAGGACCGGGTAAAGCCGCACCCGAGGATGGCCAGTCCGCCGACAAGGTGGCTAAAGGCGAGGAATTTCTCGGCGGCGAAATTTCGATCTGCGAATTGGTTGCTGAAGAACATCCCGACGATCGCCGCGATTGGGAAGGCATTGAGGATCAGGGAGGTTTGCCAAGGGGTAAAGCCGATCCCGGGCAAGTAAGCGAAAATCAGGGGAAGCCAAGCCCCCCAGATGAAGAACTGCAAGACCATCATCAAAAATAGCTTCCCTCGAACGCTTGTTCCGTCGAGGGCTGCAGCCTGTGGATGCTCTTGATCTTGACTCATGGCACTGCCACTCCAGTTCTTCTGATAAACCGATGGATTTAAACCGGTGGATTTGGGAAAGGCCCCGATTGATTCGCCTTGGGGTTGATTCGCCTTGGGGTCCCTCCTGAGACCCGAAAGCTCGGACGAAGGCTTGCGGATCCCGAAAGGTCCGCATAATCTCATAGACAATCGTTCTGAAATCAAGTCCCCAAAGGGGTAAGTTCTACGATTCCCCAGCTATAATTCCAGTCTTTTGCACCGTCGAAGCTGCCCTGTTGGGTCTTTGGCCATGCACAGCAACACCGGTCGCAACAGCATGGACGCAGACTCATGGACGCACAGTACCAAAAGCTTTTAGACCTGGCGCCTTACGGACCGACGGATTGCCAGCGTTGGGAGTCGGCCAAGCAATCCTTGAGGGATAACCCTCCGTCCTCGACCGGCCAATTGATCAAAGCCGGCACACCTCAGGCTTGGGAACTCGATCCGATTCCGGTGGTTCTCGACAGCCAGGAGTGGGAGAGTTTTGCCGGGGCCTTGAGCCAACGCATGCGATTGATCGATCTGCTGCTGCAGGACGTTTACGGACCTCAACGTTGGATCGCCGAGGGTATATTGCCCGCGCAGCTTGTCTACAACGCTCCGGGATACATCCGCGCTGCGCGCAGGGCCCGGGCGATGGAAATCCATGCACCTGAAACGCCGATGCTCTATCTCTATGCGGTCCAAGCATCCCGGTCGGCATCGGGTCGATGGCTCGTCCACGCCGATCGGACCCAGGGCCCGAGCGGTTGTGGGCACGCGATTGAAAATCGGCTGGCTATCTCCCGCATCCATGCAGAGAGTTTTCAGTCGATGCAGGTATCACGAATCGCCGATTTTTTTATGAAGCTCAGGCAAGCGATCCAAGACGGAGCGCCTGGCAAAGACAAGTCGATGCGAACGTTATTGCTCAGTCCCGGAGTGCAGAGTCCGACCTATTTTGAGGATGCGTACCTTGCAAGGTACCTTGGCTATACCCTTTCGCAATCAGCCGATTTAACGGTCCGCAGCGGCAAGCTCTATCTCAAGACGCTCGGCGGATTGCTGCCGGTCGATTGTATCTTGCGAAGACTCGCAGACACCCAGTGCGATCCTTTAGATATCGATCCGAACCATACCGAAGGGGTCGCTGGGCTCGCTGCGGCGGCCAAGCTCGGGAATGTTTTCTTGGCAAACGCATTGGGGACGGGTTGGGGTGAAAGCCCAGCTCTGACGGCGATGCTCCCGAAGCTTGCCAAACCGATTCTCAACGAGGAGCTAAGGCTTGCAAATAGTCCAATGTGGTGGTGTGGAGAACCTGAGTCGTTGGAGTACACGCTCGACCATTTTCGGGAAATGCGGATTCGCGACGCATTTGTACGCCATTCGGCCAATCAGATCGATGTGGCCGCATTGTCCGCCGTGCAGCAAGACCAACTCCTTGCGCAAATCCGCGCCGAGCCTTGGGCCTTTGTCGCCGTCGAACCCCCGAAGCTCAGCTATGTACCGACTTGGGTCGATCGCCAAGTCGTCGCATGGCCGGCTATGTTTCGATTCTTCGCAAGCCACCAACGGGGACAAATCCACGTGCTACCAGGTGGGGTGGCACGCGTAGCGGCCGATCCGAGACAACTCGATGAGAGCCTTGCCTCGGGAACCATGAGCAAAGACGTTTGGGTCTTGAGCCAAGGACCGGTCAAACCCGTCAGTTTGCTCTCGGGCTCAAGAAATTCTTCCGAGCTTCGCCGCTCGGGTTTGGATTTACCGAGCCGGGTCGCCGAGCATCTGCTCTGGCTCGGTCGGTTCTGCGAAAGAACGGAGTTTTTGGCAAGACACGCTCGCTACTGCACGAGTCAACTCACGAGCGAGCGAGCGAGCGATTCGGTCAGCACCTCATGGTGGATCGTCCGCGCGCTCTCGGATTTCATGGATATGGCTACTACTTACCCAAACTCCGGCCACCCAAGCTCCGGCCACCCAAGGTCCGAGAACGGCATCCAAATTGCCGACAGCAAATCGGCCACCGTGTTGTTGCGGGGCAAGTTAGCTGAGTTCCTACTGGATCGAATGCGTAGTGATGGAATAGCCAACGCGATCGATGGGATTTTGCGCAACGCTCAGAATATCCGAGACCGCCTGAGCTTCGACTCATGGCAGATCATCTCTCGATTGGATTATTCGGTGCTTGTCCCCTGGGCTACTCCTCGCAACACGATCGGAGATACGCTTTTGATACTCAATCAGATCATCGGACTGCTATCGGCTTTTTCGGGACTCGCGTCCGAGAGCATGACGCGTGGCCCGGGTTGGCTCTTTCTGGACCTTGGTCGGCGCATCGAGCGCGCTCATTGCCTGCTGCGACTCTTGGATCGAACGCTCGTCCCGGTGCAGGCAAATCATCGCCCGATACTCGAATCCCTTCTGGATATATGCGATTGTTCGATGACCTACCGCTATCGTTACCTGATGAGCTTCGAGACAGGGCCTGTGTTGGACTTGCTCGTCGCCGACCAGACCAACCCGCGAGGATTGTCATTTCAATTCATGAAGATTGCCAACCATCTCGATGCATTGAATATCGGAGACAAAACGGAATTGGCGGTTCAACGCAAGCGTTTGTCGGAGATCCGTGGCTCTTTGCGTCTGTTGGATTGCGACGCGATCGGAGAGTTCTCCGAGGAGAATACTCTACTGGGTATTTCGGAAAGGACACTCTTGAAGCCACGCTTGGCTGAGTGCACCGAGAGCTTAATTCAACTGACCGATTTCATCACGCGAAGGTTCTTCACCCACACGCACGTTCGGCAGTTGCAGGACATGGTCAATCAGTGATGCAGGCTTCAGTGATGCAGGCTTGAGGGGGGATCTGGCTGGTCCTTGAGGACCTGGTCGAGGATCCCCATGATGATATTGCGATAGACGCGTTCCAATAGCGGATTGGATTTGATGAGCTTCATCGTCTTGTAGAGCCGTTCTCCGTTTTCGGCGTCGATATCGATCGTCTGCGTGAGGCCTTGGGCGTCGATCATGACGATCACATAGCGTACGTTGTTTTGTTCGTCGGTTTGTTTGGTGATGTCGTGCATTTGAGCCGTCGAGACATCGAATGGACCGGCGGGCCCTGTCGGGTCTGGTTCCTTGGCTCGCTTGCCAAAGATGCCGCCGAAGAATTCCGACATTTCGTCGACGGTCTTTGGGGTGCTGTTGCGGCGCAGGTCTGCGCTGAGTTGATTGAGTTGGCCCAAGTTCTCTTGATCGCCTCGCTGCTGGGCCTGCTCGGTCCTCGCTTGGATGTCCTTGAGGATTTTGGATCGATCGAACCTCTCGGACATCGGCTCGATGCGCAGAGGGTCCAGGTTCACTTCTGCGGAATCTTCGGTGCGCTGACGAAATCCGCCATCGATTTCAAGAGGTTCGGACAAAACCAGCTTGGCCGGCTTGATCTCGTAAATCCAATAAGCCACGAACGCAGAAACGACGCACGTGTGAAGCAGCAACGAAAGCCACCAGGACCAGGTCCAGGCTCGCCGTGTTAAGGTGGAACGAATTCGGGGTCTCCAGGCGGGTCGCATGGCTAGAGTCCGGTTGGAAATTTGGAATCGTTCATCGGAAAATGAGGACCTAGGTCCCGTCGTTTAAAGGCTGGCTACTTCGCAGATAGGCCATCAGGTCGCGGAGTTGAGCGTCGTCGAGTTTGTCGAGCAATCCTTCGGGCATCAGCGAGAGGATTTGGGGATCAAGCTGCTCGATTTCGCTGCGCTGCAGGGTGATGGATTGGCCGTCGGTATTGCGCAGAACAACTTGGTCGGGCTGCTCGGATTCGATGAAGCCAGTCAGCACGAGGGAATCGGCCGTAAGGATCCGGACCATTTGGTAGCCTTCGCGGATCTCGAGGCTCGGGCCGACGATATTTCTCAGCAGAGCTTCGAGTTGGTCGCGTTGGTAGCCGGTCAAATCGGGGCCGACCTTGCCCCCATCGTCGAAGAGTTGGTGGCAACGACCACACATTTCGCGGTAGAGTTTTTTCCCCTGGTAGGGGTCGCCGTTGCCGTTGAGAATTTTTTCAGCAAGGCGTTTGGATGTTTGGGTCGCAGCAGTAAGGCTAACCGAGGCGAACTCAGGGTAAGCCGCAGCGATGCGTTTTTGTAAAGCTTCCTCGGGGTGCAAACGCATCGTTCGGATCGATTCGGGTGGTAGTTCGCCACCCGAAACGGCTTGGGCATCGACCGCATCGAGCCATGCAGAAATCCAAGCCGGACGCGTCGAGAGGACCGATCCGGCTGCGGGTCGGAGCTCCGTCGGTAGGCTTGGCCACCATTGGATCAATCGTTTGGGAATGCTCTCGGAGTTGAAGTTCGCCAAAGCGCTGATCGCGCTGATACGAACAGGGGGTTTGGCATTCGCATCGTCGGCCAGCGCAAGCAACGCGTCGAGAAGTTCGGGGTGGCTCGAGGCCTCGTCGAGCTCTCCGGCGAGGCGAGCTAGTTGCATGCGCATTGGCGCCGGGGTGTTCGGGTCCTGGATCCTCTTGGCCGCTTGGGCAAAAGCTTGCGAATCCCCCCTTCGAACTTGGAGCGTCAAGGGTGGTTGCCCCAGAGCAACCATCGCATCGATGAGGCTATCGGGGACCCCTGCAAGGCTTCTTCCGACGAAGGCGGCCTCGAAGGACTCTTGGCACCGGTTCGTCGCCTCGGAGCGAAGCGGTTCGGTCAGAGGCGCGATCGTTCCCAAGAGCATCGAGATCGATCCGTAGGCCTCAGGGGTCGCCAGGCTCGCCCAGCGGCGAACAAGGTTCGGGAATACCGTTTTGAGAGCGATCGGGTGACTCCATCGTTGAGGGCTTTTGAGCAGTGCATCCTCGATGACTTGAAAATCTCCCGCATGGGACTCGACGGCCCACCAGACCAATAAGCCGAAAAACGGATCCTCGAGGGCTCGAGGTTTGTCCAGGAGTCTAGCGATCAGTGCCATAGCGGAAGTCGCCTTGAGCCTGCGGGCCGAGCAAGCGATTTGGCACAGGGTGTGTGGATCGGTTTCGTTGGCGGCGAGCTCCTCGAGGGCTTGCAAGGTCCCAGGATCGAGCTGCCCATCGTCGCAAACCAAACGCACGGTCCAGCTTCGCACATCGGCCTGAGGATGTTTCATCAGGACCTCTGGAGCCAAAGCGGTATTGACCGACTGGAATGGGATCGTATCTGGGATCGCTCCGAGCGCGTGCAGGGTCCAGAGGTACTCTAGGGAAAGAGAGCCTTGGGAATCGCGACCTTGGAGGTTGTGGTCCGAGTCCAGGAGGGCTTTCGAAAGGATTTCGATCGCGGACTTGCGCAACGGGTGGTTTGCGATCATCCATCGAGCTTGCCATCGTTGCCATCGGTAGGGGTGGTTGAGCAAACCGATCGCCTCTTGGAGAGAGGCAGCGTCGGTGGCATTCGCAAGCTGTGGATTCCAGGCTTGGATACTCGGGTCGGGATCAAGGCTACTGAGCCGGTAGACACGGCCTCGATCGCGATCGAGGCGTCCCTCGAAGGCATACAGGTGAGCGACGACCGAATCGTACCAATCGCAGACATACGCAGCGCCGTCGGGCCCGTCGCAGATGGCGACCGGACGGTACCATTTATCGGAGCTTGAGACCGCGTCGGCGATGTCTTGGGTTTTGTAGGTTGAGCCTATGGTTTGGAGTTCGGTTTGGATCAATTTGCCGTGGAGCGGATCGACACCGAGCATCTGCTTCGCTTGGGGCGTCGATGCTTGGGTGGGTGCAAGTGCTGTCGATTCGGTCAGGAGCATCGTGTGGGTAAATCGCGGGATGGGGTCGTGCTGCATCGGCTCGAGGTAGCCGTAGCTATGGGGGTTCGAGAGGCTCCCGTGTTTGGAGAAGCCTTTGCGGTAGTAGCCGCCTTGGTAGTAGTGGAAGCCTCGGGTATCGCCGCCGTTGTGTCCTGAAAAGATTTCTCCGCGATCGTCGAAGGCCACGCCGAAGGCGTTTCCGCCACCTTCTGCGAATATTTCGTATTTGCGAATGTTCGGATGATACCGCCAGATGGCTTGTCCGAGACTTTGGACCGGCTTTTCGGAGGACCCTGGGGCTTTGACCGCGCCGCTGACGGTGCTGCCTTGGGCGCCGTAGATCCAGCCGTCGGGTCCGAGCGTCAGGTTGTTGACGACCGAATGGGTATCTTCGAGGCCAAAGCCTTCGAGGTGGACCACGGGGGGACCGTCGGCTTTCAGATCGCCGTCGAGGTCTGCATAGAAAAGAAGGTAGGGGGGGTTCAGGACCCAGGCACCACGATCGACCGGCAGGACCGAAGTTGCGATATTCAGTTCATCGACGAAGATGTGGTGCGTATCGTAGTTTCCGTCTCGGTCTTTGTCTTCGTGGACCGAGATGCGGTCGCGGCCTGCGAGCCCACCGAAGCCTGGAGGTTTGGGGACCGAGTCGTAGACGACCCGCCAATGGCGATCTTTGCTGAGAACCTTGAGGCCCTCGGGATTTGGGTACTGTCGGTACTCGACGACCCACAAGCGACCCTGGGCATCGAAAGAAGCCATCAGCGGTTGGGTGATTTGAGGTTCGCTAAGGAGCAGCTTCCAGGCGAGCCCCTCAGATAGCTTGAAGGTCTTTTCGGCAAGGGCCGGTTCGACAGCCGGCTCGGTGGCTGTGTCGTCGGGTGTTTGGGAATAAGCTGACGGCGTCAGGCCAAGCCACACGGTGCCTATCAGGCTCGAGAGGATCAGCGAAGGGAGTCGAAGGGAGCTGCAGAACATGGATGGGACTCAGGGCAGGGCAGGGCACAGCAGGGTAGGGCACACTACGGCAGGCAAGTCCCTGGAAGTGGGATCGGTTGGCAGGCCCCTTGTCCCTGATTATAGACCTGATCGCTTCGGTAAGTCCTTGATTTGCAGCCAGATTGAAAAAAATCGAATCGCGGGCTCCAGAGGCGGTCGTCATTGGCAGGGGGGCAAAAGAAAACGACCGACGTGGAAAACCACGCCGGCCGCTTTGAGGGGTATTTCAGGTGCGAACGCATCGACCGACTTCGGTCAAATGCTCGGTAGGTGCTTCGCTGAGTACCGTTTCACTGAGTACGAGTAAGACGAAGCTCGATGCGATGCACGATCTAAAACTTTAATGCCGTAGCTTGGGGGGAGACTACCAAGGTCCACGGACGGGGTAGACGCCAAACTGGTCGGTATGGGTTGGCCAGACGGGGGTAGCACGGAACATGCCGCCGCCCGCACCGTTGGGAGGGTTGCCCCCGAACTGATGATAGACCGGGGTCATCGTATTTTGAGAGACACCCCAAGAGTAGTTCGATTGCATGGTGACCGTCGGTGGAACGACGAGCGCTGTCGGCTGGCCGGTTCGATGCCAGTAGTAATTTCCGTGCCAAGGGCGTTGGTTGGCTTGCGAGCGAGCCCAGTAATCACCCCAGGAGGAGTGCCAGACCCAACCTGCGTTGGAACCGAATCCGTTGGCGTTCGCACCGCTGGAGGCCAGCGCGCCATAGTTGAGCATGTGGCCTTGGATCGCCCCACCGACGGCATGGACGCTCGATCCAACGTGAGCGACTGCCCCGTGGATATGAGAGCCAGCACCGTGGATGTGCGAGCCAGTAGCCGGTGGGCAATTGTTGCAAGGTACCGAAGTCGTTTGAGCTTGGGCATCGTTCCAAGCAAGACTCGCCGAAAGAGCGATGCTTGCAAGCGAAATTTTCCGAATCATGAGGGGTTCACTCCAGTGAGAAATAGTGTCCGTAAAAAGGTTGTTTGCGTTGAGGCTCAGTTGGGCGACTTCCGTGTAGCTCAACCGAACAAACTTTTTTCGAGACCTGGGATCCGACCCTGGTGTGATCCGTGGATCGAAGCGTTGCTTAGCGGTGTGGCAACTGAATCGATTTGTGGAACCAGTGCACTGCGCTGCGTGCCGGTGGGGCGATGTAGCTCGCATGCGTTCGGTTCAAACCTCGACCACCGTCGTAGTACGAGTGGTAGCGGTCGTGGTGTTGGTAGAGGTATTGGTGAGGGTAGAACGGCTGGTAGGTGTAGTAGGTGTGCCCTACGTTCCCTGGGACACCGATCGGGGAGATGTACATCCCAGCGGTCGCTTGGTTCGCGTTGCCTTGGGTGAAGTAGTTTTCGAAGAGAGGTTGGGTTCCTCGTCCGAGGATGTTTCCGTAAGCGACGGTGTTGCCTGGATGGCTCGCCGCGGCTTGGGCCGTCATTTGGTGCATCGTCGAGAGGCCTGGAATTCCGACGCCCGGCACACCGACGCCCGGCACACCGACGCCCGGCACACCTGCGATAGGTGTCCCGGCAGTTGGTACGCCTGCGATTTGGCCCTGCAACGCAGGAGATTGAACCACCGGAGCACCCGCTACGGCATGGTTGCTACCGCAGGAGGGGCATTGAGCCTTGGCAATCGACGAGCTTGCTTGGATCGATGCCAAAGCTAAGCCGCTGGTTACCGCAAATCTGATCATTCCGTGAAGTCGCATTCCATTCACTCCTGTGCCCGCGACGCCCTGTTGTGGCTTCAATCTAAAACGACCAAACGCGGTCGATCGCGTAGGTACGCGACTTTGGACTGAGCCACCATCTCGTCGGAGGATCGGCCGGCAGAGGGGTCGGGCGGAAAAGAAACCGTCGGCCGGTCGTGTGAATGTTCAATTCCCCATTCGTTCGAACCGAAGAAAGGATTTGTAGCGAAAATGGGTCCTACTAGCATAAAGTCGACGTTTTTTACCCAGTCCTCAAAATCGGGTAACTCGGTATGATTTAGAGTACTGTTAAGCACCCCGATACCGATTCGCTCCCTGATTTACTCCCTGATTTGCCCCCTATAGATCCAACGGAATGACCAATCCACCTTCCAAGTCACGCCGGGCCACCGCCGAGTCGATGGCCACCAAGCAGCGCGACGTGTCTGTCAGCGAGTTTTTTGCCAAGAACCGCCACTTGCTCGGTTTCGACAACTCTCGCAAAGCCCTGCTGACGACCGTCAAAGAAGCCGTCGACAACTCGCTCGATGCTTGCGAGGAGGCGGGCATTTTGCCCGAGGTTTGGGTGCGGGTCGACCAACCGCAGCCCGGGCGTTTTCGCGTCGCGGTCCAAGACAACGGGCCTGGAATCGTCAAAAAGCAGATCCCCTTGATCTTCGGCAAGCTTCTCTACGGGAGCAAATTCCACCGATTGCGACAGAGCCGAGGCCAGCAGGGGATCGGCATCAGCGCCGCGGGGATGAACGGCATGCTCACGACCGGTCGGCCGATGCAGATTCTCTCGAAGACCTCCAAACGCTCTCCAGTCCACTACTTCCAACTCCAGGTCGATACCAAAAAGAACCAGCCGGAGATCATCAACGGAAAAGGGGAGGGGATCGATATCGCCTCGGGCGAAAAGGGGCTTCAGTATATGCGAGACCAGGACATCGACTGGGAGTCTCGCTACCCGGAGAAGGAATCGAAAATTGCTGAAGCTAAAACGTCGGTAGCTCAAACCGACGATTCCGACGCGCCAGAGGCAGAGGCCCAACCCGAATCGCTCGACACCTCGGCCGCCGAGCAGAAAAACGCAAAACGCAGGACTGCCGAGCGCAAGGCTGCTGCGGGCAAGACCAACGAACCGAAGCTCATTGAGAACAAGCCCGGTTCGGAGGTCGAGTCGGGGACCCGCGTTACATCGCCAATCCCCACGTGACGATTCATTGGCAGAGTCCCGATGGTGAAAAAAGGACCATATCGCGGACCACGACGGTGTTGCCCAAGGAGGCCAAGGAGATCAAGCCCCATCCTTATGGGGTCGAGCTCGGTCGATTGATCACGATGCTCGGGGCCGAGAAAGGTACAACCGTCACCTCGTTCCTGACGAACTCTTTCTCGTGCGTGACCCCTGCGGTGGCTCGCAAGGTCTGTGAGGTGGCGAACATCTCGACACGCTCGACGGCGCTGAAGGTCGGCCAGACCGAAGCCGAGCGTCTCTACAAAGCGTTGCAGGAGACCAAGATCCGGCCGCCGACGACCGACTGCATCGTTCCGATCGGCAGCGACTTGCTCTACAAGGGCCTCAAGGCGATTGTTCCTGGCGAGTTCCACGATGCGATCACCCGTCCACCTTCGGTCCAGCGCGGCTCGCCATTTCAGATCGAAGTCGCCTTGGCCTACGGTGGAAACGTCGCGGCGCAGAAGATCACTCGCGATGAGCTGGTCGATCTGATCGGGCAGTCGGATGCCAAAACGCTCCGCAAGTTCCTGATCGATACCTTTGCAGGGATCGGTTCGGACTCGGCCGAGAGGATCATCACCGAGACGAAACTACCGACGCGATGCAGTCCGCAAAAGCTCTCGAAA
>JAJTFB010000024.1 GCA_021300015.1 Pirellula sp.
CGAACCGGTGCTTGAGGTTCGGATCCGATCCTCAAGCACCAATGAATCGCGGCTCGAGAGCGTGATATTCCCCGATCCACTCTGGATCATCCCGTTGGCCACGATCGTCCCGTTGGTGTTGGTCTTGAGTAGGACGTTGGACGATTGATTCCCGATGACGAGCGAATCGACCAAGATGGAGCCTTGAAGAGTCTCTACGGCGAGATGACCGTTGGCACGAAGGCCACTTAGGTTGCTATCCAGGTCTGTTATACGGATCGTATCGGTTGAGCGAATTTTCAGAGCGTTGAGCGACTCGGCATCGATTTGATTTGCGGTGATGGTTAAATCAGCATCTTGGATCGATTTCCAGAGGATACGATTGGCATGGAGATCGAGGCTCGCATCGCTAGCGGTGATCGCATAGGATTCGATGCGTAGATCTCCTGCGATGTCAAGAGAGTCAGGCAAAGCGATCAGACTGTTGGGGGTCATGCTCGCGGGATTGATGACCAGGGCCAGATCGGTGATGCGGTTGGACAGACCACTCAGGTCGGTCGCAGCGATCTTGGAATCAGCAACAATCCATAGTTTATTCGTGTCGACCGACGAGGGGAACTCATCGGTATGTATCGAGACGGTGCCTTGGGTTGCTTCATAGTTCGATAGCAGAGAGCCTGGGTTGCGGGAAGCGATCTCGAGGGACTGCTGAGTTGTCGTCGCGATGTCGGCTTGAAGGATATCCGAAAGGGAGTTTCCGATAGAACCTGTGTTAGAGACCAGGGAGATACGGTTGGCCCGTATGTCGGTCGAATCCACTCCGGAGTCGGCATCGAGGATATCCCCGCGGGCTACTGCATGAAAGATGTTTGCGTCGATGTCGCTGAGTCGAATGCTACCTTGGTTTGATTGGAACGATGCGGTTTGATCGACCGTCAATTGGTAATCGAGGTTCACCAATATTGTGCCGTTGGGACCCGTTGCTTCGAGCGACAAGTTGTTTGCAAACCGCAGGTTGGTATTTACCGGATCGGCGGGTGTGACGGTATTGACGATGGTGATCGAGTCAGATGCGCTCAGCGCAGAGTCTTGGGAGAAGGAAGCTTGGGCCACGAGATCCAAAGAGATGCTCGCCAGATCGGATGCCAAGATTCGTTCGAGTTGGAACAAGGAGCCTGAGTGGTCTTTCCAAGTAAACGAGCCGATGTTGCCTAGTGGATCGGCCGTACCATGGACAAAGATGTTCTTCAGATCGGCTTTGATTCCCACGAGGTCCGATCCGGGATCGAATTGGGAATTGCCATCGACATCGAGGAAATAATTCGTCGCATCCAACCCGCCGAGGGTTGCCGAAGTATTTCCACCGGGGGTGATGTTGACCGACAGGTTGCCGGTAAGGGCATCGAAAACTCCCTGGACCGTAAGAACTCTACGGGGTTCGAGTCGTTGGAACCCGGAGGCCAATGCGTGTTGAAAAGCCTTGCGTCGCATCGATCGCAGTTGCCGGTTGACGAACGCCAAAATCGACTTGGAGGCGAACTTGGAGAAGGTCTTTAGCATGGCGTGCACCGGACCGTAGGGGTCTAGGACAGTGGGACTTTGGATCAGCGATTAGGCAACAACGGCACGAAGTGCCGGCTAAGTATTCTACGAACTTGAGCCAGCTTAGACTGCACCTTTGGTATTCTGAACGGTTTATTCACAAGCGGCGGAATAAACCTTGGATACCGATGGGCTAAAAAAGTTGCTGTCGGTAGAGAAAATCGATTGCCACGGTTGTAGCGGCAGATAAAGCGGCAGATGTAGCGGCAAAGAGATGGCCGCCGACTTTTCCAGGCTGTGGGCTTTGCCAGGCCGTGGAATTTGCCAGGCCGTGGAATTTGCGAAACTACCGGACCGGTTTTTGGACCGGGGTGCAGTCACCTGGCCGGCGGTGTCCAAGTGTGCATTCGCAGGAATATGGAGGATTTTTGAAAAGTTTCACAGGAAGCAGCGTGGCATCGGCGAAGAATTTCCCGCCTGAGACCAGGGCGTTGGTCGGGCATGAGTAGCCGATTCCGTAGCGTTCGAGGTTGATTTGCTCGAAGTAGAGGGGTTTGTAACAAAATGCTGGCGAAGCCCATGAAGCGTGGTTTGCTGGCCAGTGTCTGAAGTACCTGGGGTCGGGCGTATTTTGCAGGTTGTTTAGCTGCACGGATTTAGGCGAAAAACTCTCGATCCGAGAGCGGCCGTCAGGCGTCGAGGAGAGCGTGTCGGTTTTTTTTAGGATATCCAAGGGCGAAAGGGGCTTTTGCAGGGCGGTAATTCCTTCGGTCTTGACCGATTTCGCATTGAAATCGCTCCCGGCCTTTTTTCCTTCTTGGGAAGAGTTTTCGATCTGGCTCGGTTCGATGGCCAGCGATTCGGCGAGTTCGACAAGGCCTTCTGGGGCCTGGGGTAGATCATCGAGCGACGGCAGCGGACTGAACTTGGAAAATCCTTCGGAAGCGTAGATCGCAAAAGACTCTGGGGTACCGGTCAAACTCGGAAGCCTTTGAAATCTTGATGGATGGAATTCTGTTGGCGAATCACTCGGCCGAGCGGAGTTTCCAGTGGGACGATTGTCCTTGAGATCGTCGTTTTCCTTGAAAACCTGGGCTTGTGCGGCAGGAGTAACGATCGATGCGGTCCCGAATACCGCCATCGTGCCGAGCAGTTTGAGTCCCAGGAAGAATTGGATCTGGCAGTCAGTTTTTTCAGACATTATCGCGATCTCCGACCGAGGAGTGCACCTGGGAATAATCGACCGTTGTTGGTATCGGTCGACGGGCTTGGAGGCATTCTGAGATTTCTAGGGGTTTTTCGAAAGATGCAGGAAATGCGTCGGGTGATGTCCCTTTGGCCAGGAGATGCCGACTAAAGTTCAACAAAAGGGCGACCGACATGGAAAAGACGTCTTATTCTTGAGTTAATCCCTGAAAAACTGGACGAAGTCCCGAATTTCTAGCATACTGAAGGCTTAGTCGTGTCCATTTTGCAACCGTATGGTGCCCGCATCGTGAACCAGTTTTCGAGAAATCTCATTCTGTTGGTCACAGATGGCCCCCGAAAAGGGCACCGAGTGGTTATTCCCCCCGGGGAATCCCGAGTGGTCGGACGCACGACAGCATCGCATGTTGCTTGCGAGGACGATTACATGTCCTCGAAGCACTTTGAGGTATGCAACCGGATTGAAACCATCTTTGTCAGAGATCTGAACAGTCGGAACGGGACGAGGATTTTTGACGAAGCAATATCGGAGCGTGCACTGAGTCAAAGCAGCAGGATTACGGCGGGAAAAAGCGTTTTCGAAGTCGCTTGGGAACAATCCAACGAAGACTGGGGAACGCATGCGGGCTCGTCGATTTCTATCCGCCGAAATTTTTCCAGTTCCGCGTTTCCTTCGAGTTCCCCGAGCCTACTTTCCGGAGAGGCCGCAAATGGCCAGTCCATCGGTTCGATAGGCTCGACCGGGATGCAAGCCGAAGCGCAAGGACTAGGTGCAAACCCCTCGGCTCACGGTTCCTTCGATGAGCGTATCGCCGGACTTTGCCTTGAACTCTTCCATGCATCGGTCGTTCTTAAGCAAGCCGTATCGGCTCCCATTTTTGAACGGCTGTACAATTGGTCTAGGCCTCCGGCGGCGGGCGAATCCTTCCTGAGCGATTTCTACTTGACCAACCTCGATTTTTTCGCTGTCGCTAGTTTTTCCAAGCTTGGGGCCGCCAATCCAGTGAACCTTCCGTGGTACCCCCTCTTTCCGAACATAGATCCATCAAGCGCGGTAGCTCCGATTGCGATTCCAAAGCGGGCTTGGCTCGAGGGTTGCCACATGCGTTGGTTTGAGCGTTTGGCGAACGTCGATGGAGTCTCCTTCATCGTTACCGACTCATCGCGTAGCCCCGAAGTGATCCTGAGTCAACTGAATCGCGGCTTTCGAGATATGCTTCTTCGTAGCACGCGGGAGGAATCTTCAAACGGCAACTCCGAGGACACACCCGAGGGAATTCTTCCCTGGTATAGTCCCATGGAATTGTTAACAGCCATCGGGACACGATCTGAAGAGTCCCTTGCCAGTTGGATTCCTTCGGTCGTCCAAGGCTTGGTTTTCCCTATCCGGCCAAGCCGCCTGAGTTTCGCTTTGGTCCGACCCGGTATCCGCACAGCATTGCGGGACAGAGGTTTCCGCTCTGCGTCGGATACTTAGCGAACCGCATCGATCGCCGATGTCATCGGACCGCTCGCAGGTGCGGCTATGACAGGATCGCGATAGTGAACCGATGCGCTCGCGTCATGACGCTCCTGGCGTTGAATCCCCTGACTGGCGATAAAGTCCGACGAAGGTGATTCGTTCAGATACACATTGCAGTACGAAAGCAGGGAGCCTCGTTCCAGGTTGACATTCCTGACGGCCAATTGGTATTCCACGGCGGATTGGTGATAGCGTACCAGAGCATCTTGCCGCCGACGCTGAGCTTCAAGCAACACGAAGACTTGCTCGACACGCCCTGTTTCTAACCTCTCCTTCAACCCATCGATCTGCTTCTCAACCGCATCGTATCTGTTTCTTTGAATCAACAGGTTTTCATAAGCTCTCTTGGCTTCATTGATCGCATTGCTTAAGCCGAAGTGAACCGCTCTTTCCTGCTCGATCAGAATCTGGGATTCGCGGGCCAGAGCCAATTGCGTATTGCGGACCGCCGCATGCCCACGCCGATACCCCACAGGCATCAGGTAATCCAAACCGAGCGACCACTCCTGAAAATCGTTGTCCAGAGGGGTGTTGAACTGCTTGTCAAAGCCCCGCATTCGGTAAGCTGCGATCGCATCGAGCTGCGGTTTCAGGAAGCTTCGGTTCCCGATCAATTCCAATTCCCGTTGCTTGATCACCCAACGCTGACGACGCAATTCCTCCCGATTGACCAGTGCATCGGAAATCGAATCCTCCCAATCGAAATCCAACTTTGCCAGACTCGGTTGGTCCGAAGGGTATACCAAACGTTGGTCGTTGATCGGCATGCCGATGATCAATCGCAATCGCCGCTCCGAGATTCGAACCCCGCCACTGTTACGAAACGTGCCACCGGTCGATCCGTTGTTCGAACGCGTGCCGTCTAAAGGCCGACCGTTGAGCGAATCGACCACGTCGGCCTCAAACCGCCATAACTGCTCGAGCGCCTGCTCGATGTTTACGGAACCTTGCTCAGCTCGTAACTTGATTCTCTCAACCGTGTCGACTGCTTGATCCCTTGCCTCAGTCTTGGTGTCCAAGTCGCGGTATGCGAAATAAAGATCCCAATACGCGTTCTCGATTTCGGCGACGAAATCACGAACCGATCTTTCAAAATCCACCAAGCTGATGTCCGTGCGGACCCTGGCCAACAAGACACCGTTGAGTTGACCAGGGGTAGCACCTGGACCTGCGATGCGATTGAATTCAGAGCCCGCTCCGAGCATCAGCGGTTGACGCACCTGCGCCTCTAAGAACGTGTCCCAGGTGTAAGCCCCAAAACGGTTCGACTGCTGGTTGTTTCGGTCGAATACTTTGACGTCGCGTAAGGTATACAATCCCCCAGTAGCCGATCGCTTGGAAACTCCGTACTGCGTCGTGCTCAAGTCCTGGAGAAACAACCCATTGACACCAAAGAAGTTGTTGTTGTAGCCACGATGATTGTTTTCATAAATGCTCGACGCAAAGAGGTTCGCGTCGAATGCACTCAGGGCCGCCTCCTCACCAATCCTCGGGTCGGTGTACACCACCGCGGGGTCAAGCGTCGAAGCCAAACTCTGAGGTGTTCGCAAAACGGTCACCCCCAAGTCCCGCATCAACTTGGAATTCGACACACCCAATGCAATGCAATCCTGCAAAGTCAGGCCCTGCATTTGCTCTGGACTCAAGGTCGAGATGTCGATGTCCATCGGTCCATACGCCTCCTGATAGTCAGGGGCACAGTCCGAATTGGTCACATCGGATCGAACCAACTGGGACAGAAATTCCGAGCCGCTCTGTTGACCCGCACCCTGACCAGCGTGAAACTTCTTTGAACTCGAACACCCAGGGGAGATCGCCGCGCAAGCCAAACTGATACCAATGCTCCAGGCGACGGCTTGACGACCGCCGCGGGAGAGTCGCTCAACCGCCCGTTCAGACCTGCATCGATTGTCTATCAGCGTCTTGAGTGTCATAATAGCCGGTTTAAATAGTACATCCGTCAAGCCAGCATCGAGTGTTTCGACCGGAAAAGTCGGCAACCTTCACGCATAGTGCTCCAAACGTCGAAAGTATTGCTGAAAAGACAGTTCCTCAATGGAATCCCAACCCGAGCCGAGAAATTTGCTAGCATGAAGGCAGAACCTCAAGTCAACCTGCCATCTCCAACCAACGATCGACCGTTTTCGAGCCACTGAGCCACTGCATGTCCGACTCGAATCTCGAAACTACCGACTGGGTCCTCGGACAACTCGAAGCCATCGCCCGAAACGCCGATCCACAAAATCAGTTCTACCCCAGACTCACTCAATCGCTCCTTCCCCTCCTCAATGCCGATTGTGTTTTGCTGGCCATCGAACTGGAGTCAAAACCCCTTGTCCTGTTCTCAAGCGGGAACTCTCCAGACCCAGTGTCGCTCCAGGCAGCCCTCCAACTTGCCTTTGCCCAACAACCCTCCTCGGGTTTACTCGACCCAAATCCAATCGATCCAAGATCGCTACCACCGCATCGAGCGCTCAGCGACCCTTGGATCTCTGTCCGCTTCCCGAAAAACAACCCGAGCAAACCGCTTGCAATCCTAGCACGATTCGCCAACCTACCCGGCCACGAACAACTCGCCGGCGCAAAGAACCTGCTCGATGCACTGACCGAAATCGCCGAGCTACGCGAAGTCTACGTCGAGAACCATCGCGCCGTCGGCTTGTGGAAACAGGCGATTGTGCGATCCGAAGATCTAACCAACGCACAGTCCCACCCGCAACTCAATCGCGGAGTGGTTGAAGCCCTCCGCGAGCTGCTCCAAGCCGACCGCGTCTCGCTTTTTCAGAAAGACCATCAAGCTGCATCGATGATCGCTTGCAGTGGGGCCCCATCGATCGATTCAAACTCGACGACCGTCCAAGAACTCGAAAAGTCCGTCCTAGGCCTATTCCTAAACAACGAGCCAAAACTCTGGAATGCAGCCGACCATCAACCCCAAGCGCCCCGCTACCGCCTGCTCTTGCCCTGGCCATCGAACTCCGATTCACTGACCCATGGTCTGCTCGTCGAATGGTCCGATCCCCAAGCGACCATCGACCGGGTCCAACGCGCATCGAACCTCTTGCCGATGATCAACCAAGCTTGGCAAAATCAGCATCGTTGGCTCTGTTTACCCCCCCAAGCACGAGCCCAGGCCATCGGTAAATCCGCTTCGCAAGTCGCAGCGGGCCGCTTCCCCAAACGACTTGCAGGACTTGCTCTCCTTGCGAGCCTTGTAGGTCTGGCCATGATCCCCTACCCCTTCTACATCCAATCCCAAGCCTACCTCGAACCGACCACACAGCAATTCATCCACGCGACTGCCGATAGCTTCATCGAGGAATTGCTCGTCGGTGAAGGCCAAAGCGTCCAGAGCCATCAACCCCTCGTGAGGCTTCGAGCCCCCAACCTCGAATTGCAAATCGAGGAACTCACAGGTCAAATCTTGGCTCTGGTCGAGAAGAAAAATGGGCTGCGCGTTGCGGTCAACCAACTCTCGGCCAATAGCTCCGATCTTGCAAATCAAACCCGACTCTCAGCCGAACTACGTCTGATCGAGCTCCAGGAAAAACACGCCCAAGAGAAACTGGCCTTCCTGGAAAAACAGCGGCAGGAACTTCTCCTGCAATCTCCCATCAAAGGGACCGTCGTCGGTGGGGACCTTAGCCGAGAACTCAGCGATCGGCCCCTGCGGCGCGGAGATGCCTTGTTCCGTGTCGCAGACCTCCAAGGTCCCTGGCATCTGAAACTCCTCGTTGCCGACCGCGACGGTCGATACGTCCAACAAGCCCTCCTCAACGGCCCCATCGATATCGATTGGGGGCTAGAGAACTCCACAGGGCGTGGACTCAAAGCAAAACTTGTTTCGATGCGCCCAGAAGTCGACCAAAGACCCAACCAAGGCCCCTGCCGAAGCGCTACCGCATCGATCGAGGAAAGCCAACTCGAACAACCCGCTATCGGCGCAGTCGCTTACGCTCGAATCCCATGCGGAAAGCAACCCTTGTGGTTCATCTGGAGCAGACCACTGGTCGAATTCCTCCAGAAACGCTTTTGGTTCAACTCAAGCCCCTAACAGCTATTTTCACCTAGCATCCCTTTGCCCCACCACCCAAAAATACCGATCCTTTTAGCTCATTAATCTCCTATGAACCTTCACGGCATCTTACGACCCACCGCGATCGCCCTTCTCTGGATGACCACGCTGGGTTTGCCAACCAAGCAATCGCACGGGCAATCCAACACCAACCCCATCCTCATCGACTCGGCAATCCTCAAAACCGTCGAAGTCACCTCCGTGGCAGCCCAGGTCCCAGGCATCCTCAAGGAAGTCTCCGTCCGCGAAGGGGATCGCGTCAAACACCAATCCCCTCTGGCTACAATCCAATCAACCGCCTCCGAACTCCAACTCCAACGCGCCAAAGTCGCCTTGGATGCCGCAGAAAGAAACTTTGCTAGCAACATCGATATCGATCTGGCTCGAAAAGGTTTCGAGGTCGCCGAAAATGAGTTCCTCCGGGCCGTCGACGCCAATAAGCGAATCGCGGACGTCTACCCCCAAGCCGAAGTCGATCGACTCAAACTCGTCCGTGACCGAGCAAGCTTGGAAATCGATCGCGCTGTGCATCTCAAGGCGATCTCGCAACTCGAGGTCACCAAAAACCAAATCGAAATCAAGCAACTCCAGGACATCCTCGACAAACACCAGATTCAAGCTCCCGTCTCGGGCATGGTCGTTGCTATGGAAAAACGTATCGGTGAATGGGTCGAACCTGGCACCATCGTCATCCGCTTGGTCGAAATCGACCGATTGCGAATCGAAGGTTTTTTGCAGGCCGAACAGGCCGACCCGAAGTGGTTAGGTGCCGAAGCTCAAGTCGAACTGCAACTCTCTGGAAGTCGATTCGTCACCACCGCCAAGTTGGTCTTCATCAGCCCAGAAGTCAACCCAGTGAACTCCCAAGTCCGTGTCCACCTAGACGTAGATAACCGTGACGGGAAACTTCGACCGGGCCTGAAACCCAAAGTCTCGATCCCGACGACAACCCCATGAACGCCGCGAGAGCTAATGACGCTGAAGCCCCCTCGCTCGGGTCGCTCAAAATACGACTCCGACACGATATCCATTGGATCGCCTACCCAAACACCAACCGTTGGGTCGCCTTGGATCCTATCGCAAACGCTTTCTATTATTTCAGCCAACTCGAATACCAAGCCGCCTTGCTCCTTGACGGCTCGCGCTCGGTAGGCCAAGTCCTCGAAACGGTTCGCAATCGAGCCTTGAATTCCTATCCGACATCCGCTTGGATCGAGTCCTTTATCCATAAGCTCCATCGCTCTGAATTGATCGAATCCCCAACGGGATTCAAAACCAGTCAATTGCCGACTCCGAAAAACCAAAACTCGTTTTTCAATTCCCTCTTGGCAAACCCCCTTTCGATCCGCATCCCACTGCTGCGCCCATCGATCGAATATGCCTGGGCGCAATGGCTCGCGAAACTACTTTTTTCACCTTATGCGATCGCATTCAATCTGATCGGTTTGTTGATCGTCAGCTACTCGGTCGCCTCGCGACTCCTGAGCCGACCCAACGAAATCCTCTACGATGTCGCCAAAATCCAAGGTGATCGATGGCTCGTCTTGGCCGCACTCCTCGTTGCGATCAAGTCGCTTCACGAACTGGGACATTACCTTGCTTGTGTCCACCTTAAAGTTCGCTGTGCCGAGATCGGTGCTCTGTTTTTGTGCTTTACTCCATGCTTGTACTGCGATACGACCGAGAGCTGGAAACTCCCCTCACGCGCGCATCGAGCTGGGATCGCCGCTGCAGGAATCTACCTCGAGTGCTGGATCGCCTTGGCTGGCGGCCTGGTCTTTCTCAACACCCAAAGCGGTCTTGCGCACGTCCTAGGCGGTGGATTGTGGCTCATGTGCACCCTGGGAACCCTCTTGCTCAATGCCAATCCCTTTTTTCGCTACGACGGCTACTTCATTCTCTCGGACCTTATCGGCGCACCGAACCTAGGAGCACAAGCCTCCCAGGCCCTTTGGAAATCCTTCATCGCATTGCTCGGAGGGCCAAGAGCCAATCCTCAAGACTTCGATCTGCCGATCGGCTGGCTCTCAGTCTTTGCGATCCTGTCGATGATCTACCGCTGGGTTGTCCTCGGCTCGATCGCGTTTTTTCTATGGCACTTTCTAGTCCCCTCAGGCCTAGGGCTATACTTCTTGGCCATCGCCGGTGCGACATGCCTGGGGATGGTCCGCGTTGCATCTAGCCAAACCTACGGACTCTTTGCGCAACTTGCAGCCCCAGAACCGATCTCTCGCTGGCGACTGGCCGCTTGCCTAAGCTTGATCCCTATCCTGATCCTGGCCATCTTCTGGATCCCGTTGCCAAACCGCTCCGTACACCGAGGGTACATCGAGCTGCATCATTCGATTCCTATCTATGCCCCTGAAGATTGCACGCTCCAGAGCGTCAGCCCCTTGGCCCTCGAGCCACAAATGTCGATCGACCGAGCAGGCCAAGTGCTCGTCGAACTCGATGAGCCCGCCCTGCGATTCGAACAACTCTCCAGCATGCAGGACTATACGGAAATCCTCACTCGACTCGAACTCTATCGGCAAGCCCAAGGGGCTGACGAAACACTTGCAGCGGAAATTCCAACGCTCGAAAAATTGAGCGAACAGGCGTTGAGCAAAGTGCGATGGATCGAGCAACGGCTCGAGAAACTCAAAATCCTATCGCCGAGCTCCGGTAAGTTCCTCTCGAAATCCGGTTGGAGCATCACAGGCTACGAGCAAGGAGAACCAAAACGCCACTGGCAAGCGAGCCTCTCAGGGGCCGACCAAGGAAAACGGCTTCAACGCGGCGAACTGCTCGGATGGTTTGCCAGCTCCGACCAAAAAGAAGCCGTAGTACTCGTCCCGGCCGAGACGATACGTTCGATCGATGCCAATACCCCCATCCTGCTCGTTTCCGATGCAAACACCGGGCGATCGATCCGGGCCAAGATCGCTTATTACTCGAACGATCCGGTCCCGTTTTTCCCAAGCCAACTCGCAGGCGATGCGATGTTCGTCCTCGAGCGAGACGAGCGGGGTTTATGGCAATCCGAAACCCCGCTCTATCGCGTTCGTATCGAACTGATCGATGCAGACCCCTCGGTCGCTCCAGGGGGGCTCTGCAGCGCCCGGTTCGATCTGCCAAGGTTAACCCTAGCTCAACGCATCTACCGATTCTTCGCAACCCAGTTCCAACTGGCCAACGATGCGCGTTAGTTCGCGTCGCTAAAGCAGAATAAGTGCTTCTCGCCTCGAACAAAGAGATCGCGACCGGCAAGGGCTGGTGTCGCATCGACTCCCTCTCCGACATCGTTGCTCGATAAGACCTTGAGCGTTCCGGAATCCTCAATCACCACGATCGATCCACCTCGGTCGCTCAAGTACACGCAACCGTTGGCGGCCACGGCCGAAGCATAGGTGCGACTGACCCCGGGCACTCGGCTTGCCGAATAAAGCGTCTTCCCCGTTTTTGCTTCGACGCACGTCAATAAGCCCGTCTTCTCTTTGTAGTAGAACAATCGACCCGAGCTGAGCAAAGGCGAAGCGACGTCTGGTGTGTCCTTGCTCTGTGACCAAACTACCGACTTGCTCGACCCTAAATCGCCCCGACCCGACAAGTCGAATGCACCGATATACGAACCGCGAAAGCCACTGGCCACATAAGCCACCCCGTCTTGCGCGACGGCCGAGGCACAAGGCCTTTGCGTCTGGCCTCCACATCGCCAAAGCTCCTTGCCGGTCTTCAGGTCATATCCCCGTGCTGCCGTCTGGCCATTCATGATCACTTGCATGTTTCCTTGGCTGTCGCTGGCAATCAGCGGCGTAGCCCAACAGGTAGGCTCGTCCCGCTTGGTCTCCCAAACCGTTTTACCGGTTTGCTTGTCGACGGCAAAGAGCATCGAAGGCCCTTCGTGATCCCAAGGCACAATGAGCAGATCGCCTGCGATCGTCGGAGAACTCCCTTCTCCAAACCCATTGCGAATCTGCATGTCGCCAAAGTCGCGAGACCAAACCAACTTGCCATCGACCGTGTAAGCAAACACGCCTCGCGATCCAAAGGAGGCATAGACCATCGCACCATCGGTACAAGCGCTGGCCGAGGCAAAGCCGTTGGTCTCGTGCGTCCCCTCATGCGGCTTGGCACGGACGGCCACCTGCTCCCAGAGCGTCTTACCCGTCTGGCGATCCATGCAGTAAACTCGAAATTCGAATTCGTTGCCCGAACCGCTCGGCACGGCGCTGGTAACCCATACCCTCTGGTCCCATACCACCGGCGAGCCCGACCCTTGGCCCGCGATCGGAACCTTCCACTTGAGACCTTTGGTCTGACTAAACTCCTTGGGCGGCTTGGCCGTGGCCGATGTCCCGTTCCCGGTAGGACCTCTCCAGTGGCCCCATTGGTCGGCGATTTCCTGCCCGTAACATCGGCCGGAGAAACCCAAGTCGAATAACTCCCCCAGAAACCTTTCGGTGGACTTCTCGGGCGTAAGGCTCGCACACATCGCGGTCGCCAAGAGAGCAAAGGTCATTTTCAAGGTTCGGATCATATCGGTGCTTTGGCCCGGCTGGGAATTCAAAGGTATCAAAGGGTGGATCGGTACACGAAAGACAACCTCAGTTTACCGAAAAAAGGACCTGCGGTTTGTGGATTTGCACCGATTCGAGTCGAATTGGACTTTGTCAAGCCTTCCGGTGGGGTTTAAGCTTAATGGTACTGCTGAACTCCCTTCGGATTTCCGGACCTCGGATGACCATCAACCAAACACTCAACCAATCGCTGGGCGAACAGATGCGGGCCGAGGAACTGAGCCTCCGCTCAACAGTTCCGCCATCTCAGGTCCCCGGCTACCGGATGGAGAGGTTGTTGGGTCAAGGTGCCTACGGACAAGTTTGGATCGCTACGAACTTGAACACAGGTCGCACCGTCGCGATCAAGTTCTACCTTCACCGAGCTGGCGTCAACTGGTCGCTCCTGACCCGCGAAGTCCGAAACCTCGTCTCGATGTCCGGCAACCGGGCGATCGTCCAAGTCCTCGAAGTCGGCTGGGATTCCGAACCACCCTACTACGTGATGGAATACCTCGAAAACGGATCGCTCGACGATCTGATCCGAAATCGAGGAGCCATCGGAGCCCAACGCGCCGTCGAACTCTTTACCGGAATCGCCATGGGATTAAACCACTCCCACGGAAAAGGGGTCCTGCACTGCGACCTCAAACCGGCCAACGTCCTGCTAGACCAAGACATGCAGCCGCGGATCGCCGACTTTGGCCAAAGCCGACTCTCGAACGAACAAACCCCGTCGCTCGGTACCTTGTTCTTCATGGCTCCCGAACAAGCCGACCTCAATGCCGTCCCCGATGCGCGTTGGGATGTCTACGCTCTAGGAGCGATCCTCTACTGCATGGTCGTCGGGACCCCTCCCTACCGCACCCCTGAGACCGTCTCGACCCTCGACACCGCAAGCAGCCTTTCGGAACGTCTCAAACGATACCGCGATACGATCCTCAAAAGCCCCTACCCCCGCGGTCACTACCGAGTCTCAGGCGTCGATCGATGGCTCTGCTCGATCATCGACCGATGCATCGCAAAGAAACCCGACGACCGCTTCGACAACGTCCAACAAGTCCTCGCAGCTCTCGAACGACGCAACATCAGCCGCCTGAGAGTCCCGCTGATGATCCTCGGTATCCTCGGCCCTCTGCTACTTGCTACCATCATGGGCCTTTCCTTTTGGCGGGCCGTATCCGTAGCCGAATCCGACCTCTCCAACGAACTCCGAGAAGGTGCCCTGCAAAGCAATTTCTTTGCCGCGCAATCCGCCGCCGGTACCCTCGAATCGGAAATCGCCGCCCTGTTCCGATTGGTCGAGGAAGAAGCCCGCCGAAGCCCCCTCGAAGATCGCTTCACCGAATCGGTCGATGCCGCAGGAACCGATCTGCTCCAATCCCTTGCTACCGAGCAATCCCCTCCAACCGATAGCCGCGCGACCCTGATCGACCTGCCAGCCCGAAGCGAACTCGAATCGGTCCTCGATCACCGCCTCGAATGGATCCGATCTCGAGGCGGAGCGGCCAAGTCGACCAAGTTCGATAGCCTCTTTGTCACCGATCGCTACGGCACCATGATCGCCGCTGCCTTCGCCAACGAACCCTCCAATGCCCCAATCGGCGAGAACTTCGCCTACCGTAGCTACTTCTCCGGACAATCCAGAGACATCAGCCACACGACCCCCAGACGCAACATCCAACGGACCACCTCAACCCACCTGAGCGTCCCTTTCAAATCGACCACGACGAACCGCTGGAAAATCGCCGTCTCGACCCCCATCTCGGTCAAACGCAAATCCAACGACGAAAAAACTCCCGAACGTCTCACCGAAGGTCTCCTGGTCCTGACCATCAATATCGGGGATCTCGAACTGCTAGCCTCCGAACGGCAAAAAACCCGAACCGACTCCCAAGACGAATCCGACGTCGAACCCAACGTCGAATCCAACCGACAATTCTCAGGATTCGCCGTCCTGGTCGATGGCCACGAGGGAGAACGCGAAGGCACCATCCTCCAACACCCCTTCTTCGCCTCCCGAAGCGATGTCCCCTCAAGCACCATTCGCCTACCCGAGCCACCCGCCGCAGGCGAGCCACCCCTGGCAGGCGATCTTCCCGAAAGCTCTCAAGAAAACCAGGAACAAGACGCAGAGCTCAAATTCCAAATCGATGAGGCCATGCTCAAAAAACTCAAAGAGACCGGCACCTACCGATACATCGATCCAATCTCCAAACACCCCTCGGGAAAGGCCTACCGTGGGGAATGGATCGCAGCGATGGAAAAAGTCGAAATCGCCCGAAAAGGACTCGATGAATTCGAACGCAAACAATCGACCTCCCTGATGCTCTTGGTCCAAGTCCCCGCCGATTCGATCACCGTCCCGATCGGTATGATGGGACAAAAACTAGCCAAACTCTTTCTCTACGCCCTGATCGCATTGCTCCTGGCGATCGCCTTGCTCTGGTGGATCGTCAGCCGATTCCTAAGGTCTCCGGACCAACTCAGTCAAGCTGCCCGCCCTCGAATCCCCTCGGTCGACCCCCGAAGCCCCTCCGATGCCGATGCGACCCTGGGTGTCGAGTAGGGCACGCCCCAAAAAAACCACCCGCCGATTGGCTTTCGGAGCCGTTGAACTGTCGGTTTTGATCTTCTTGACCTATATTGAGAGTACTTCGACTCGCGAAGAATACCTCTGGGAGGGAGCATCCGAGCCTGTGCCGGGTGAATAACGCCCCCCCTTTTTCGGTTCTACGTCCAGCCTAAGGCCCGCAAAATCGTACCGTCGAGCCCACCGGCCAATCCCCCCACCTCGCCTACCGGATCCTTAGCTCCTTGCAACTCCGACTCCCCCTACAATCCCCGGGCCCACGCGCAAGCATTTTGTTCGCAGCGATCCTGATCTTCACTCAGATCGCCTGCGAGCCGACCCCGCAAGTCCGTGTGTACGAAACCTCCAAGTCCGAGTCGACCTTCGTCTCGGGCCCTCTCTCAGGATCCGCTCCGGGGCGACCATCCGGCACAACACCAACGACCGACAACCGCGTGAGCACCCCAGGGACGACTCCGACTCTGGCGACAAACGCCACCGCAGGTCCACGTCGGATCCTCGGTGCCATCATCCCGGCCGACCAAGGCTGCTACTTCCTCAAGGCCACCGATAGCCCCCAACGCCTTGAACCCCTCATGGCCGACCTTCAAGCCATCGTGCAAAACTTCGCCATCGATCCACAAACAGGACGCCCCTCGAATCCGCTCCCCGAAGGCTGGATCATCAACCCTCGCAACGACATCGCCATCGCCGAACTGATCTCTCCCGAAGCCACCGGAAAAATCAAATTCACCGTCACCGCCCTGGCCATGCCCCCGAGCCAGGATTGGCAAGGGTACTTGCTGAGCAACGTCAACCGATGGCGAGGACAACTCAAACTCCAAGAACTCTCCGCCGAGACCCTCCTAAGCTCCTTGGTCGAAGTCCCCCGCACCGGCGCTTCGATCCCCTCTTACATCTTCGATGCAGTCGGAACCGGTACCGGAGCCATGAACCCGACACCCCCCACCGGCAACCCGACTACTCCACCTACCAACCCGGCAAACTCGGCTGCATCACCCCCCTTGGACGCCCCGAATCCACCGGCCAATCGTCCCAAACTCGACTACAAGCTTCCCGAGGGCTGGAGCGTTGGCCAAGGCTCGCAGTTCCGACTCGCGACGCTCAACATCGACTCGAAACAAGGACGTGGTGAAGTGACCGTCAGCATGGCTACCGACAACCCGCAAGCCAACGCCATGATGTGGTTCCAACAACTGACCCGAGAGCCCGACGCGAAGAAACTCGAACCCATGGTCAACTCCGCGCTGGATGTTGCCCAAAAATTCGCCGTCGGTCAAAAACAAGCCACGTTGTATGAAATCCGAAGTTCGGAACAAGCCACTGCGCCGATGCTGCTGGTGGTCTCCCTGCCGACCGATAACCCCGAACTCCATCTGTTCGTCAAACTCATCGGCGATAATCAACTGGCATCGGACCAAAAATCCAATCTCATTGAATTTGTTCAATCCATCGAAATCCAATAGACATCAATAGATCCCTATGGCTACTGCACCCCTGCAAGATGGTCTGTTTCCCCGCTCGAGCGAAAATTCGCGCCCAGTCGAAAATGCGATCTGGACCGTGCTCCGATACGCGGGCTCCCTGAAGATCACTTGCACGATGTTCTTCCTCGGTGTGCTCATCCTCTTTATCGGGACGCTGGCACAGGACGAAGAGACCATTGTCGATGTCAAAAAAGACTATTTCAATAGCTGGGTCGCTTACGTCCCGCTCGATGTCTTTAAACCCCAAACGATTTGGCCCCATGCGCAGGAGAACAGCCTTCGCGGCGGTTTCGTCATGCCCGGCGGTGCGATGGTCGGTTTGATTTTGCTCATCAATCTTGTCGCCGCCAAAATGACCCGCTTCCAGATGACTGCACGAGGTGCAAGGTTTGTCGCAGGGATGGCTCTGACTCTCGCAGGTTTTGCCCTGGTGGCTCTGATCGTCTTCGGGGCCCACTTAGGGGACGGGCTCCAAGGAGAACCCCCCTTTACCTACAACCAAATCTGGACCGGCTGTCTGACGAGTCTTTGGCTATCGGCGATCGGAATGGGATTATGGGGGTTCGCTTATCCTCCCAAACAAAACATCTTGCGAACCACGATCCTGACGCTCTTCCTGGCTCTGCTGGCTGTCGCTCTCCTGGTAGCTTTCACGGGCGATAAATACCGGATTCCCGATCCGGGGCTACGGATCGTGTGGCAACTTGCAAAAAGTCTTCTCGTGAGCTTGGTGATGCTCGCGGGTCTGATCCTCCTGTTTGGAGCCCGAGGCGGTAACGTCCTGATCCACCTTGGGATCGGACTCCTGATGCTCGGTCAGTTCGTCTTCGGAGACCGCCAGCGCGAAGAGCGCATCAGCCTCTACGAGGGAGAAAGGACCTCCGTCGCGATTCAAACCGACATCGTAGAACTTGCTGTGATCGACACGACTGCCCCGGAGAAAAACCGCGTTGTCGCTTTCGATGACGCTCTGATCCTCAATGCGTTCCGCAACAAAAAATCGCTAAGCGATCCATCGCTCCCTTTCGAGATCAAGATCGAGAAGTGGATGGCCAACTCAGACATGACCACCCGAGGAGCGAACCCTCAGGCCGCCGCCGAAGCCCAAGGAGCCCAAGGGCTTCCTCCCGAGGTCGCATTGGTCGAAGCAGGCAAGTCCGGCGGGGCCAAAAGCGAAATGAACTTCGCGTCGGCTTACGTCACCGTTCGAGAAAAAGCCTCCTCGAAAGACCTCGGCAAATTTGCATTGACCCAGTTCTTCAACGACCCGACCGTTCGACCCAAAACCCTACTTCCCCAACTGGAGTCCGAGGGGCGAGAGTTCGAACTGGCACTCCGATTCCGACGCAATCTCAAACCCTTCTCCTTCGAACTTCAAGACGTCGTCCTAGAACAATACACCGGAACGGCGATCCCTAAAGACTACTCCTCCTACGTCCGGATCGTCGACCAGTCCGGCGCGACGCTTCAAGAAGGTCGCATTTGGATGAACAGCCCGATGCGATTCCGAGGCGAGACCTACTACCAATCGCAATACACCTCGGCTGCCCAATCACCCCTCCGCGTCGAACAAACGGTTCTGCAAGTCGTTACCAACGCAGGATGGCTCATCCCCTACGTTTCTTGCGTTTTGGTCGGACTCGGTATGCTCGCCCACTTTAGCATCACCCTGACTCGATTCGCTTCAAGGTACGACCGACAAGCCTTTGCGATGCCCGATCGTCTCCCGACATTCTGGCCCTCGGTGATCCTACCCCTTTTGCTCATCGGAGGATTGGTCGCTTATGCCGCCCGCAGACCTTCGTTCTCCAAAGACGAAATCGATTGGTACGCCATCGGGACCTTGCCCGTCCAGCACGAAGGCCGAATCAAACCCCTCTCGAGCGTCGGTGCTCAAATCCTCAAAGCGCTCTCGAATAAGCCTTATGCGTTGGTCAAAACATCAGATGAGCCCAAAAAGCTCTCTTCGGCAGAATGGCTCATGAGTCTGATGGTCCACGAACCTTGGGTCTTGGATGCCCCTTTGATCCGAATCGACTCGCAGGCTCTGCTCGATGAACTCGAAATCACCCGAGACAAAACCAATTGCTACCCAGCCAACAAGATCCTCAAAGCTCTCAACGGAAAAGAACAAAAGACCGAGCAAATACTCGCGATCGATCAAAAGGATTGGAATTTCGACCAAGCCCAATTCATGAAGCTCCAGTCCAAGATGAACATCCTGCTCGGCATCTGGAATGCCTATGAACCCATCGACGAGATCCTCAAGGTCGCCGCCGAACAACCCGAACGCCTCGCACAAGTGATCGACCAACTCAAACCCCTCATCGAGTCGCTCAGGGCCAAAGGCCCCCCAGCGATCATTCCACCCAAGGACATCCCCGAGACGATCGACGCCAAAATGCCACCCCCTCGTTGGGATGCCTACGCCCCCGCGTTCTACGAAGTGATCTCGAAATTCGACTCCAAAAAACTAGACAACCCGACTTCTCGGTTCCGCGATCTGGCTAAGCTCATGCGAGAAGGGAGTTCCAAGAGCCGCGAAATCAACGCCGCCGTAAAAAGCTACGACTCGCTGATCGAGGAGAAGTATGGCATGGTCTCAAAGTCCTCCAAAGCTCGTTTCGAAGCCTGGTACGAACACCTCAATCCCATCGGTTGGTCCTACGCCCTGTACATCGTCGCCGGGCTTCTGTGCTTGCTCGGTCTTGCGATTCGCAACGAACCGATCCGCCAAGCCGCATTCTGGATCTGCATGCTCACGCTCGGGCTCCACACCCTGGCGATCATCTGCCGTGTCTACATCTCCGAAAGACCGCCAGTCGTGACTCTTTACTCCGCAGCGGTCTTTATCGGCTGGGCGATCGTTCTGGCCTGCCTAGTCGCTGAAAAGTTGTTCCCGATCTCCATTTCACTGCTGGTCGCCTCGATCGCTGGCTACCTCTCCTTGCAGGTCGCTTATGGACTCGATATCGGCGATTCGATGCCCGTCTTGCAAGCCGTCTTGGACACCCAATTCTGGCTCTCGACACACGTGATCAGCGTATCGCTCGGATACAGCGCGACGTTCCTCGCAGGTCTCTTGGGAATCGGCATCGTCATCCTGGCGCTAGTCCGGACTTTCTACAAAGGCACTCGATTAGGCGATCTGAAATCGATGAACGAAATACTCTATCGGATCTGCTACGGGGTCGTCTGCTTTGGAATCTTCTTTAGCTTCGTCGGAACCGTTCTTGGCGGACTCTGGGGGGATGATAGCTGGGGTCGATTTTGGGGATGGGACCCCAAGGAAAACGGAGCCTTGATGATCGTCCTTTGGAACGCCCTTCTGTTGCACGCCAAGTGGGACAAACTGGTCGGATCCCTGGGCTTTGCAATCCTGGCCATCGGCGGAAATATCATCACTGCTTGGTCGATGTTCGGCACGAATATCCTCGGAATCGGATTGCATGCCTACGGTGGCGAAACCGGTGAGTCGCTCCGAAATCTAGGGCTCTTTTCCCTGAGCCAATTGGTCTTCATCGGATTGGGAATCATCGCCTACATCCTGGGCAATAACAACGAAACGACCCCGCCGAAGTCGAACCTCACCAAGTCGAATCCGACCAAACTTTCACCGTCCAAGCGTTAGTTGCAACACCATGACCGACGATCCGCGTTGCTCCAAAGACTTCCAATGGCTCGAATCGAGGATCGTCGAACATCGATCGATCGCCAAGGATACCTGGCAACTGACCCTGGAGGCTCCTAGCCTCGCTCGATGCACCCTTCCAGGCCAATTCTTCATGGTCCGCTTGGCTGGCCTGAACGACCCGCTCATCGGCCGCGCTTTGGCGATGTTCGATCGCGGTTTTGACCCGCAAGGGAACCCCGAAACCGTCTCGGTCGCCTACGTAGTCAAAGGCAAATTCACCCAAGCCCTATCCCGATTCAAAGCCGGCCAGTCGGTCGAAATCTGGGGGCCCTTGGGGAACGCTTTTTCCAACCAACCAGTCGACCATCTGATCCTCGTCGCAGGCGGTGTCGGGATCACACCGATGCTAAGCCTCGCATCGGCGGCACTAGGACAACAATCCTACGGGCAATACCCTAGCGGTCCTCGTGGAGCGTCCAAGCCACAGGGTCACTTTGCCAAACAAGTAACCCTCTGCTACGGGGCTCGGACGCAAGAGTACCTGGTTGCTCTCGATGTGTTTGAAGCAAGAAAGGTTCGATTGGCGATCGCCACCGAGGACGGTTCGCTCGGGCATCGTGGACGGGTCACCGAGGTTCTCAAGGACCTCCTGAGCCGCTCGGAAGGAACCGCGCGTATCGCTTGCTGCGGTCCCGAACCGATGATGCAAGCCGTCTCGAAAATCGCTCATGAACATAACGTGCCTTGCGAAGTTTCGCTCGAAACGCCCATGGCCTGCGGCATCGGGATCTGCTTTACCTGCGTAGCGAAAATCGACCAAGGTGACGGGACATGGGACTACCGACGCACATGCGTCGAAGGCCCCATCTTCGAGTCTCAATCGATCGTCTGGTAACTTCTTTAGTCTCCCAAGGCACGTTTCAACCGCCCAAAAGCCAACGAAGCCTGACGGCCATAATCCAACGCCTCCTTCGAATCGCGATCCTCCGTCGCATGCTCGAGCAACTCGAGCTTGTTCTTGTAGACCTGCAACTTCAAATCGGTATACCGATCCAAGGGCTTGCCTCGCAAGTACGCGCTGACCTTCATCTTGTGAGCCCAATCCTCCTGGATCGGAATCCAATACTCCAGCGTGTCCCACTCCTGACTCTGATACGCGGTAAACATCTCGGCCTCGATGCTATGCATCTCTTTGCGGATCTCGCTCACAGGCGGATAGTACAAGAAACAACCCAACACGCTGGCAACGACCAATCCTCCAAGCGAAACACAAGCGATCACCCATTCGGGTAAAACGACATCCCGCATACCCCCAGGCTTCTTGACCAGATCGGTCGCATCGACCGACGGCGCTCTGAGCAACCACTGCATCCAACGGTTCGTCGGATCGAGCCAAACATTCAATCCGCCCAATGCCAACATCGCCGCGACGAAACCCAGAGACAGGATCTCCGCAGGGGTTGCCGAGTCCTGAAGGATCCTCTTTGCCGAAGTCCAATAGTCCTGATCGCCCGAGGTAAACGGATTGCAGTAGGTGTCGAAAGCATGCGTGTGGTCAGCAGGCTCGATCCCTTTGGGCCGCAAAGGCCGATCGAGCGAATAGCTCATCACCAAGACGATCGTCACAAGGCAACCGAGCCAGACCAAAGAACGACGCAGCGTGTAATGACGAATCATCCAGAGCAACAACCCAAGGTTTACTCCGGTACCCAGGGTTAGCAACGCAAAAGCCGCAGCGACCGAATTGCCATGCTGGAACATCGATGCGACCTGGACGATCGCTGTCATGGGGGTGATGTAAGCAAGCGTCGCAACTGCCGACATGGTCAAAGGTGCAAGCGTATCCTCTTTGCCCGCCGCCCTCTGCAAGATCCCTGCCGGCAAAAGCATCGCTAGAATGCCTACCCCAAGGATCGCCAGGAGCATGTACAACGTCGATCGACTCGCGGCTTGCTGGACCATCGATAATCCCACAGCACCGATCCGCTGAAGTCCATACGGAGTCCGATCCAATGGCTCGGCCGGGATTCGACTATTGGGGAAGAGCTTGTCCCATAGGACCCCCAAAATCGTGATGAGCACCAGCGAACAAAGACTAAAAGCAAGAATCGCCCACGGGTCCGAAAGGGTCAGTCCATACAAAATCGAAATCGGATTAAACAGCGGTGCGGTCAATCCAAACGCCAGGATCGTACCTCCCGAAATACCGCTCTTTCGCATCTGCTGTAACACCGGAATGACCCCCAGAGAACAGACCGGCAAAAGCATCCCGAGCAACCAAGCCTGCGGCAACTGCCGCCATGTGTCCCCCCCGAAAAGACGGTAGGTCCCGTCCCGACCGAGAATCCGTTCAAAGACCGCTGCGATCAACCAGCCAACCACAATCGTCGGACTCCCGACGACCAACGCCTGGACCATCCGAGTCAAAGCTCCCCAAATCAATACCTGAATATCCATCGGTCCTGCTCCTTTGCGGATTACTCGGCGTAACGTTTTTGCAGTTCATCGATCCGAGCTTGCTCGCTTCGGCAAATCTCAGACAAACCCTTGGCCATCTCCCGAAGACCTTCGACTTGGCCAAAGCCCCCGAGCGTTCCGTTGCCCGCTAGTGCCCCTGAGCCCAGAGCGTGCTTACGCAAAGGCTCGGTCCATTGGGCCGACCAAGCATCGATCCGACTAAAGTCCTCCGGGCCCAGATCGCTGTCGGCGGCCAGGATCGGAAGCCATCCGACCAAATCAGCCAACTCTGCAACCGACGTAAGGGTCGGTGTTCCGGTCTCCGAGCCTACTGAAGTTGCATCTACTGAAGCTGCACCTACTGACGTTGCACCTACTGACGTTGCGTCTACCGGCATCGTACCGGGGGCTGCAAGGATTCCATCGATCCGTTGGCTAGCTCGAAAAATACTCTCCGGCCAGTGCGCGG
The DNA here is from genome assembly GCA_021300015.1 of Pirellula sp. Lineage (GTDB taxonomy): Bacteria > Planctomycetota > Planctomycetia > Pirellulales > Pirellulaceae > JBKCUI01. The sequence goes on from JAJTFB010000024.1 coordinate 23,503, forward strand.
GAAAATGTTCGTGCTCCTGGTCCGAGACGCCCGACGTGCTGCCTGACTTCGAGTCGCACCCGAAACCGACCAACAGACCGAGTAGGCAAGAGCCCATAAAAAAAACGAACTTCGAATTGCCTTGACTCATCATAGAATTCGCTCTCCGTGAGGAAGCTTTTGGGGTAGCTTGGGACCTAAAAATGCCCTGCTGAAGGTTTCAAAACCGGTGGACCGGGGACTCGGATTACAATCGCGGGACACGGACCGAAGCGATCACCGATTCGATCGCTTGATCGGTCGCGATGGAATTGCTCGTCAGTCGCACGCTCAGTACCGGAGCGGCCACGACCTGAATATCCTCCGGTATGACAAAGTTTCGCTCGTTGAGCATCGCGTGAGCTTGCGCGACCCGCTGCCATTGCAAAAGACCTCGGGGACTGAGCCCCAATGGAAAGCTCCGGTGGTTTCGGGTGCATTCGGCCAGATCGAGCAGGTACTCGCGGACGGATTGCTCGACGGCAACACCCGTGACGGCCTGTTGCAATTGCACGATCTGATCCCCGTGGAGTACCGCTTGGGCTTCGAAGTCTTTCGTTGTCTTTCTGCTGCGAGACAGCAGCTCCAACTCGCTGGCTCGGTCGGGATATCCAATCTTGAGCTTCATCGTGAATCGATCGAGTTGAGCTTCGGGAAGCGGATAAGCCCCAACGCTCTCGACCGGATTTTGCGTGGCCAAGACAAGGAACGATTGGCTAAGGCTGTGGGGCTCTCCGTCGATCGTCACTTGCCGCTCGGCCATGGCCTCGAACAAGGCGCTTTGGGTACGGGGAGTCGCGCGGTTGATTTCGTCGGCAAGCAGGACATCGGAAAAGACTGGGCCGGGTCGAAACTCGAACTCGCGGGTCTTTTGATTCAGAATACTAAATCCGGTGACATCGCTCGGAAGCAAATCAGGCGTGCACTGGACCCGCATGAACTTACCACCTACGGCTTTGGCTAACCCCTTGGCCAACGTGGTTTTCCCAAGTCCAGGTAGGTCGTCAAAAAGGACGTGACCTCGGGCCAGAAGGCTCGCTAGGAGCAACTCGACGACTTGGGTTTTTCCCAGCAGAACGTTGTTTAGCTCGCGCCGCAGCCCCCCAATCCATGCTTGGATGTCCCCAGAGCTCGGGGTAGCTAGAGGTTCGTTCGTGGTCATCGCATTCATGAAAAGTCTTTCTTAAATCGTATTCTCGATAGGTGAAATTCGCCCTGGGACCGCAGCCGACTTGAGCCCTGAAAAGATGATCGATCGGAGGACCTGGCCGATCAGCTTCTCCTGCCCCGGATCCAATCGCTGCTCGTCGAGAGGCGCATAAGCGAGCCTTTGAGCGATACCGATAAAGCTCCGAGCCGCGTTCGGGGGGATGCTCACTCGCTCGGTAAGCTGCTTGCCGAGCCACTGCTGGAGCGTCGCGTGCGTCGGCAACGGCTCATCCCAAAGCCACATCCTCAATCGCAGCAAACGCAAGCTGTAGCGAAGGCGAAGTGGGGTCGGTAGCAGCAAGGAAAACAACGAGACCCCGCACAGGAACGCTTGGGCTAAGCGTTGGCGAAAGTAAAACGCAAAACCGAGACTCGCTCCGATCGCGAGCGTCTGGTAAGGATGGTTGCGGAAGTAATCCCGACAAGCCCACGCCATCTCGACGGCCCGCTGTTGCCAGGTCATCCACTCGCGAGGCTGTGGGTACAGACCCGTCGGTTCGATCGGAACCCACATCCCATGCACATGCACTTCGGCCCAGGTGTGCAGATCCTCGGGCATGATCGCCGATTGCCCAGCGACCCGATCGAACCGACTCGGAGAAGCAAAAAATCCTGTGCAGAGTCGGCACGGAATGCCCAACTGGCGAATCATCACCGATGCTGCCGAAGCCATCAAGTAATCGGGCCCTCGCTTGGTCTCCAGGAGATGGTCGACCACATCGGTACAGTCCTCGGGAACGCTCGCATCGCGATCGTGTTCGAATCGCCTCAGGCCCCCGACGATCGCCTCGACGCGGTTCCAATCCGTCGCATTCGATGCCAGAGTACCGAAGACTTCGTCTCGAAACTGCTGGACTTTGGCCGATGGCTCCTCGTGCACACCGACAAGACGGGTGTAGGCACCAATCCAATCATGCAATCCATGGGTCGCATTTTGATCTTCTGCCTTTTGATGATGCGAGAGTTGTGCATAGGCCGACTTCGGTACTCGCAGCGCATGCAACTGAGGGATTTGGTAAAGCTGATGGACCACCGTCAACTGCGGCACATAATCGCGGTTGGGCATCATCAATTGGCCATCGTTCATCCAACTGTAGAAGTCGATTTGGTCGATTCGATCGATATGCAAGTGCGTCGTGAGCGATGGGGTGATCAATCGTGGCGATTGAAAATTGATGATCTTCGTCGCCAACCTCTCACGCACCGAATAGACCAATTCCGAAGGAGGAAATTGAACCTGCATCCAAGGCTTTTCCTGGATCGTAATCATCGATGGATTGCTGTTGGTCTTCGGGTCAAACAGGTCCTCCGAATGCGTCCAGATGCCGTCCTCGAAATGATCGAACGACTCGACTCGCAACCACTGCGGTGTCTCGCCGATCAGATACGCGATCGCTCGCGAGTCGGTCCCCTTGGGCTCATACTTCTTGTCGTTGGACTTCGGCTGGCGAACCGCTGAAAACTCCTTGCTGTTCTTTTTGCTCTCGGTCGCTTCCCTCTCGGTCTCCTTGATCTGGTTGTCGAGCGATATCGCTCGCGCATAACGCCGCTTTTTCGGAGCCGTCTCGCCATAGAGGTCCGAAACCAAATCGTACATCGAGGGGATCTCGGATTCCAAAAACAGATCGCTATCGACCGGCCCAAAGGTAAACGCCTCGTCCTTGGCAGCAATCAGCATGTCCCCATCACCGACCCCCTGGCGAGCCCAACTCTCCCCCTGACGGTTGCCACCCGAGGTCGGCATCCATCCATCGAGTCGATTCGCCGCATCCTTGGAAAAACTGTTCCATGCGAGAAACCCCAAGGCACCGAGTCCGAGAATTCCCAAAATCGATAATCGCAAGGTCAGGACCGGAGCCGATTCGGAAACGAGGAAACCTTCCTCGATCGAATCCCAGTAACGCGCCATGAGCCACCAACTGGCCAAGATCGTAAAGGGCGCAGCGATTTGGATCATGTCGCCGCGATCCGAAGAAGCCAGTCCGAAGAGCACCAAAAAACAACTGATCAAAAACGACAACCACTCCTGACGCGATGTCCGAGCCACGGCCGCTTGCCATAAGCCCCCCATTTGCAACATCGCCAAAGCGATCAACTCGTTGGCTTCCCCTGAACTGCCGAAGAATCCGACCAGGATCCAGCGGGAGATCCACGGAGCGAGGATCAACAAACAGCCAATCCCCCAAATCCAAAGCTGTGCATGCGACTTGCCCCCAAAAAATTCCGATCCATACCTAGGTAGCAACACAAATCCAACCAACGAACACCAACCGGCCAAAAGGCAAATCTCCGAGACAAGCCACACCGGATCGGACGATCCGGCAAAGCGCAAAAGAGAAATGCACCACGTAGCCAAAAGTGCCAGCAACATCGTTCCCAAGGCTGGCTTTCGAAAAACGGCCGTTTGAATAGCATCGATCGAAGGCATCTTAGGCTCCACCAGAGGCATGAGCCATCGCTTGGGTCACCGGATCCCCATGGACCCTAGCCTGGCCATCAGAATGAACAACCTGCTGGCTTCGACAAAACGCCCGCCATGCGGCCTGGAGCTCATCGTCCCAGGCTCCAGCTATCGGAGCTTCTGGAATCACCGCAAAGCAGTAGACTCGTCGATCCTCTTTGGTCCCCTCGATGTGCGATAGGTCGCCTTCTGCGTCGTTCCATCGAATCTTCAACGCCACATTGGGTGAGACCTTTTGGATCGATCGACGGGTCTGAACGTCCGATTGTTCCGAAGGCCTTCGCGGATCCCATACGGACAGTCGGTCCATGAAACGGATCCGTTGAGACAAGACCAAGCGCTCGGCGATGCCAGTGGTTTCAAAACGGCCCTCTAAATCGACGTAGACGGACCAATGATGCAAGAGGAATTGGTTGGTCAAGGACGCCAACAATCGGAGCATCGCCTCGAGCGTCGATTCCGATGCGATCAAAGCTTGATCCAGATCCAACTGCAGCAACACACTTTGACTAGCGCTCGACTGACGCTCGAAAACCACCAAGGAATCGCGTCGGGCTGTCTGCGCCCAATGGACCTGCCGAAGCGAATCCCCAGGGCGATAGGGACGTACCCCTGTCCAGTCTCCTTCGTCCCCAACCCGATCCGAAACACTGCCAGTCCCGAACTGCTGACTCCCCATATCGCTCGGCGCATCGACGAGTCGTGTAACACGAGGCCAAACCAACAACGGCTCTGGAACCCGTACCGGCCTTCGTGAGGTCCAAATCCCGAACGGAAAGGCCGACTGCAACTCCACCGGCTTGCGCGGATACTCGCCGCGAGTCTGAGGGACCGTCGACCAATGAAACTTGCTTTTCGCAAGACCGGGGATCCGCTGCAAGCTGATCCGCTGTTTGTCCCACCCCTCGGGAAGCATCCCCCCTTCGAGATCCAACGACAATCCATAGACAGGCCAAGGCCAACGGTTGGTAACGACCAGGTCCGTTTCGATCGATTCGAGTTCCTCGCATCGCAAGGCGTTCCATGAGAGTTCGCCCCTTACCCCTAGCATCGAAATCCAAGGCCATAGCGATCCGATGATCGCCACCATCGCGATGCCTGCCGTCGCGAGAAAAGCTTGCGGAGATACATAGATCCCCAAGAGTATCGACGATAAAAACGCCAAGAATACCCAACCAATCGGTCGCTTGAGCCAATACACATAGCGATTGGCCCAAGGGCAAAAATCGTGCGTCAATGCGCCGGAAACCTGATTCAACATGCAATGACCTAAACCTGCAGAAACGCTTCAAAACCCCAAGCGACTCTCTGCCTTGCTCTCTGGCCTACAACCGATCGCCGGTAGAAAACCTGCGAAGATTGCAAACATCACCAGACGAAGTGCCTAACGGTGACTGAGGAACAATAGATTCTTAACGAATCGACAGCGAATATTGCTAAAGAAATCCCATCGAGCGAGCTTCGTAAAAAACGAACGGCTCGACTCAAGACCAGGGATTAGCAACGGGGGGTGCGCGAGAATTCCAGTCCACTGCAAAAAGACTAGCTAGCCTCAGAACAGACTCGGCACTCCAATCGATCCGCAGATCGCACCGGTACGCCTCGACGCTTGCCAAAGAACTCGACGACTGAACGATCGATGACCATTGCTCGCAAACTTGGCAAGCCGACGGTTCAGCGCCGATCGAAGAATCGTCCACCGACGCTTTGGATTGCGGTTCACTCGTTCGGTGCGTTACGCGCCGCTCAGCGCTGTGGCAACAAGAGTGCTCGGCAGGGGATCCCGAAGTGCTGGACAAAACGTGGCGATGGCAATCATCACCAAGTCCCCCACAAATCGCCTGCACGCCATCGGCATGCCGATGGCCACCGCTCCAGTGATGCAAAGCCAACCCGAAAATCGCAAAACAAGCGTAGACCGCAAGGATCACCGCTCGGACGGATGAAGGGAGTTTGGATCGGTAGGAATGGGGGTGCATGCGATTCTTCGGGATAAAACGAACTGCCCTAGAGTGTCATATAGTACGATACCACTCGGGGAATGTTCAAGACTTTTCCGGAAAAGCTCCAGGCAGAGATCCGGCCCCAAGAGCCCCGAAAACGAGATTTCTGCTTGGGACGAAGGAAAAAACGATGGGTTTAGCCCTGTTTTTTCCACTCAGAGCCGGGAATTCCACAATTGGAATTTGCTCGGAAATCCCCTTCGACCGATACTAAAGAGACGCGTCAAAGCCGCCGATTCGGGGGAGTTTGCCTCCTGCTGCGTCGTTGAGCCGCTTTTGGAACGCTTCCAAAAAGGAAACAGCCATGAAATCGATTCCCAAACCAGCGAACCGTTTTTCCAGATCCAACCCTCGCCTGGGCTTTACCCTCGTCGAACTCCTGGTCGTGATCGCCATTATCGGAGTCCTCGTCGGATTGCTCCTGCCAGCGGTCCAAGCTGCGCGCGAAGCGGCCCGGTCGATGAGCTGCAAAAACAACCTCCACCAAATCCAACTGGCAACCGATAACTTTCACGCTGCCTTCAAATGCTACCCACCGGCTCGCTATCAACCCCGACCGGGCGACTCAGCGTCGAGATCTTGTGGCGGAAACGAAACGACTTGGCTCGTTCGGATCATGCCCTACCTCGAAGCCAATGCGTTGGAACAACGCTGGGATTATTCGATCCCCTACAGTTCCCATTCCGATGAGGTCCGAACCGCATCGCCAACCTCCTACCATTGCCCTTCGCGACGATCCTCAGACGATACCATCGGGCTAGGAAATCTCATCAACGGCGGTACCCGCTGGGTCACCCTACCTTGCGGATGCCGTTACCCGATCTTCAGCGATGTGGCCAACGTCGCCGGTGCCCTCGGTGATTATGGTGCCAACCATGGCGATCTATCTCCGGGTTCGTCCGGCCTACCGACCGACTACAACTACGGCGGCAATGGCACTGGGATCATCATCTCAAGCCGTCCGAAATGCACGAACAACAAACCGGTCGGCTGGGAAGATCGCATCTCGTCAAAAAATGTCTACGACGGAATGAGCAATACCTTCCTCGTCGGCGAAATGCACGTGCCGATGGGCAAACTCAAACAGTCCCCAGAAGACGCATTCATCTTCAACGGCGACAACCTCTACAACTTCGCCCGTATCGGTGGTCCGGCAGTCCCAATCGCTAGAGATCCACGCGCGACGGGAAATGATCTGGTCAGTTGGGGGAGTTGGCACGGAGGGCTTTGCCATTTCGCTCTGGCAGACGGTAGCGTCCGAGCCATCAGCGCCAGCATCGATACCGACACGCTCGGTCGCCTGTGCAACCGAAACGATGGCCAACCTATCTCGGACATCGAATAACAGCACTACGACATGAACCGATTACGTCCCTTTGTCTGCCTAGCAACACTCCTGGGAGCTCTTGCCCTCGGTTGCAATTCCGGCCAACTCAAAACCTACCAAGTCGAAGGCCAAGTCGTCTTCAAAGATGGCTCGCCTGTGAAAGTTGGAATCGTCGAAACCAAAGCCCTCGGCAAGTCGGTCCAGGCGACAGGAACGATCAACAAGGACGGTTCGTTTCGCCTGACGACCTATCGGGAAAACGACGGTGCCATCGCTGGCCAGCACCGAGTCGTCGTCATTCAAATGATCCCCGTCGAAGACATCCCCAACTACCGGCCGAGCACCATGGGAGTCGTCCATCGAAAACACGCTTCCTACAACACCAGCGAACTGACCATGAGCGTCGAGCCGAGCGGCCCAAACAAGATCCGATTGGTCGTCGCAGGGGCGGAACCCATCGGTAAAAACGACAAAGACCACGGACACGACGAAATACCGACCGATCCGAACGGCTCTCCCGATCCTGGGAAATAATTCTTCTGGCTCAGGTTTTGAAGTTGCGCTATTCGCAGGTTTCAGAGTACCATTTCATTGAGCAGGTGACCAACTCACGTTTCTTGGTTACAGTAAGCCTGTTTTCAGCGACCGTCTGCGCTGAATCGATCGACCCTCGTCGACCCCATCTGTTTTCCTCCAAGAGGTCCAACAATGCCCCTGTCCAATCTTAAATCGTCCAATCTTAAATCGTCCAAGCTCATCCAGCGCCTATCCTGCGCCGTGGCCATCGCTGCATCCCTCGTGCCCACCGCAGCGCATTGCGACGAAGGAATGTGGCTCTTCAATGCACTACCCAAAAAACAACTCGCCTCGAAGTACCAATTCGAACCGACCCAAGCCTGGGTCGATCACGTTATGCTCTCGAGCGTTCGATTCAACTCCGGGGGCTCGGCCTCGTTTGTCTCCTCCAACGGCTTGGTCCTGACCAACCACCACGTCGCAGCACATGGCTCCCGCCGACGCCTTCAAAGCGCGCCAAGCGACGATGGCTCAAATCGAAAAAGAATCCCTCGATAAGACCGGCCTACGAAGCGATGTCGTCACGCTCTACGGCGGTGGGCGCTACCATCTATACCGCTACAAAAAATACACCGATGTCCGTTTGGTCTGGGCCCCAGAAGCCGCTTCGGCTTTCTTCGGAGGGGACGCTGACAATTTCGAATACCCTCGATACTGCCTCGATGTGACCCTGTTCCGAGTCTACGAAGACGGCAAACCGGCCAAAATCGATCACTTCCTAAAAATGGATCCCGATGGTGCTAAAGACGGTGACCTCGTCTTCGTCTCCGGAAACCCAGGACGCACCCGACGTATCTTGACCTCCGATGCCGTCGAATTCCAACGCGATACAGCCCTTCCACGTACCCTCAATCTGCTACGTCGACGCGAGATCGCCCTGCAGCAATACGGCCTCGAGGGACCCGAACAAACCCGACGCGGAAGAGACGATCTGTTCGGTGTCCAAAACTCCCGAAAAGCCTACACAGGAATGCTCGCGGGTATCCAAGACCCATCGTTCATCGAAGCAAAACGCAAGAACGAACAAGACATCTTCAAAACCCTACAAGCCGATCCCAAACTCGCAGGGCTAGCCAAAGCCTGGGAAACCATCAGCGATCTGCAATCCAAACGGCGCGATATGGTCCTTAAGTCCGCTTCGCTACGCACCCAACTGGCAGGCTTTGCCGAAAAAATTGTCCTCATGGCTACCGAGGATACCAAACCCAGCGCCCAACGTCTTCGAGAATTCCGGGACAGCGCACGCCAGTCTCTCGAACAAGAACTCTTCTCCGAAGTCCCCGTCTACGACGATCTCGAACGTGCGCTCCTTGCCGATGAACTCTCGCGATTGGTCGAAGACCGTGGAGGCAATGACCCCCTGGTTCAATCCGTCCTAGCCGGAAAAAATCCACGCACCCGCGCTGCGGAAATCATCGCTGGAACCAAACTCCACACCGCACAAGGACGCAAAGAACTAGCCAAACTAGGCCTCGAGGGGATCAAAAACTCAACCGATCCTCTGGTCGTGCTCCTTCGAAGTCTCGAACCCGAATACCGCAAAATCCGCGAAGCCTCCGAAGCGATCGATGAACAAGAACGCCAAGCCTACGCGAAAGTCACCGAAGCGAAATTCGCCGCCGGCGGCGATTCGGTGTATCCCGACGCGACCTTCACCCTGCGACTCTCCTACGGTGCCGTTTCGGGATACCAAAGCAAAGGCAAAGCCATCCCGGCTCACACCAAAATCGGCGGAGCCTTCGAACACGAAAAAGTTCACCTCCAAAAAGACCCCTGGGTTCTCCCCAAAAGCTGGCACGCAGCCAAGGACTCCCTGAATCCCGATACTCCCTTCAACTTCGTCTCGACGGCCGACATCATCGGAGGCAACTCCGGATCTCCGGTCGTCTCTCGCGATGGCGCCATGGTTGGGATCATCTTCGACGGAAACATCGAAAGTCTGCCGGGTGATTTTTACTACTCCGATCAACAAGCTCGATCGGTGTCGGTCCACATCGCCGGGGTTCTCGAAGCCATGCGAAAGATCTACCAAGCAGGCCACCTAGCCGACCAAATGGGGAAATAGTTTGTACTACCTCCAAGCCCTAGCGGCATTTGTTCTCTGGGGTATTTTTCCTCTCTATTGGAGATTGCTCAAGCATGTCAAAGATCCGGTGGAAATTATCGGCCACCGGATCCTTTGGTCCCTGCTAACTCTCGTGCTGTGCATCAGCCTACTGAGCCAATGGGACGAAATTCGACAAACACTCGCCAACCGCAAACGAATGGCCCTAGCAGCCCTGGCCGCCGTCCTGATCAGCATCAACTGGCTGGTCTTCATCTGGGCGGTTCTCAACCAAGCGGTCGTCGATAGCAGCCTGGGTTACTTCATGAACCCACTTTTTAGCGTACTGCTCGGGGTCCTGTTCTTCCACGAAAAACTCAACCGGATCCAGTGGCTAGCCGTCCTGATCGCCGCTGTAGGACTCCTGTTCAGCGCCCTGTCGAGCGAACGCTTGTGGGTCTCTCTGGCCCTTGCTTGCTCCTTTGCTCTCTACGGAGTGGTCAAAAAACAGACCAAACTCTCTGCGGTCGCAGGACTCGGGTTGGAAACGGCAATCCTAGCTCCTGTCGCTTTTGGTTACCTAACTCACGCGTGGCTCGACCAGTCCCAAAGCTACACAGCAAGCACCTTCGGGCTGCTCGCACTCGGTGGCCCCATCACGACCATACCCTTGCTCCTATTTGCATCATCAAGCAAACACATCCCCCTTGTGGCCATGGGAATGCTCCAATACATCGGACCTTCGATCCAATTTGCCATCGGTGCATTCCTCGACGGTGAACCGATCCAAACATGGCGACTCATCGGCTTCCAATGCGTCTGGATCGCATTGGCCATCTTCAGCTTCAACTCCTGGCTAATCTCCCAAAAACAAAAAGCACCGGCGACTGTGCGCTGACTCGCTCTTCACCGAGTGACCCCAACGCATCGCGAATTTCTTGAACCGCGATCCTCCTAACGAACCTCCCAACCTTTACGATATTTCCCACATCTCCTCCCGCTCTTTTCTCCCTCCCCTCTTCTCTGTGTCCTCTGTGCCTCTGTGTTTCAAAATTCTTTCCCCTGTCTTTCAAAACCCCGCATCAACGCCCCGCACCACCGAGCCAACTAAACGACCTCCCAACCCTTGCGATACGTTTTCCCGAGCAATGCGTTGGCCGCATCGAGCCCTCTCTCAGCGATACCCGCAGGCGTTGCCTGCGTGGTTTGGGCTTTGGTCACCCGGCCTTCGGAAGGATCGTAGACGATATCCAATCCGGTTCGATACGCGACATTGCCAAGCAGTACAACCTCCGTAAACGCACCGGCATAATCAAACGAGCTACTCGTCTTGCCTACTCCCTTAGCCGCATCGATCCATTGACGATGATGCCCTGGCGATGCGGGCAAATAAGGCTCAGGAGGAGAGATAGCCCCGGATTTCTCCGCCGGAATGATCTTGGGCATGCCATCGTGAGCGATCGCGATTTTCCCGAGTTCCCCAACAAACAGCGAGCCGTTCATCGGTAGATCCTTCGCGATATCATCCTCTGGTTTCGTCTCACCTTCATACCAGTGTACCTCGACCGGCGGCAGGGTGCCTCGCTGAGCGAAATCAAATTGAGTATGCATCCACTTCGGTGCGCTGTGAGCATCCGGCGCTGGGCCTTCACTGCGCACGCGCACCGGTCCACCGAGCTTCAATCCCCAAAACGCTGGGTCCATCAAATGGATCGCCATGTCACCGACAGCCCCACATCCATAGTCCCACCATCCACGCCAACGAAACGGCGCAAAAGCGCTGTGGTAGTCGCGAGCCGGAGCCGGTCCAAGCCACAAATCCCATTTGAAGTTTTCAGGGGCACTCGGCCGATCGACCGGCAAGGCGACTCCCTGCGGCCACCACTTGCCAGGCCGGTCGGTAATCACGTGCACCGCTCGAACTGGACCGATCGTATTGCTTTGAAGTAACTCGACGAGCCTCAAGTAACCTGGATGCTCATGGTTCTGAGTCCCCATCTGTGTAGCGACTCCCTTTTCCTTGCTCAAAGCCGCGACAAGCCGAGCTTCTTCGACCGTATGGGTCAGAGGCTTCTCGCAGTACACGTGAAGCCCTCGACGCAACGCCCGGACCGTGGCCGGAGCGTGATGATGGTCCGGCGTTCCAATGACCACCGCATCGAGCTTGCTCTCTTCGAGTAGCTCCCGGTAATCGAAATACTTCTTGGCGTTTGCAAAACGGCTTGCTGCTCCATCGAGTATGTTCACGTCGACATCGCAAAGAGCGACGATGTTTTCGGAACGGACCGCGTCCAAGTCCCCCGCGCCGCGCCCTCCCACACCGATCGCTCCGATATCAAGCCGATCGTTGGCACCCAGGACCCTGCGATAACCCACGGCAGGGGCGGCAATGAGGCTCGCGGCGATCACTCCGCTGCAACCCAGAAATCGACGTCGCGAAACCGTAGACGGATGCTTGATGTGACGCATGAAACTAACCCTTTTTAAGGTTCGAGAGTTTAGTGCCCAGAAATTGAACGTCCCAAGTATAACACCGCCCCGAGCGGATCGGTTACGATGCTCGATGACCTGCTTTTCTATTCCCCTGGCCGCACTACCCACAGCACAACACCTGATGAAACTTCCCATCCAACTGGCAACCTGGACCACCCTTGCCCTTTTTTCTGCTCCCCTTTGCAGCGAGCTCGTTTGCACCGCGCACGCCGAGGACGACCCACCCCAAACAGGATCTCTCCAGATCGCTAAGCTCGCCGAGGACCTATCGCTCGAACTGCTCTACATCCCAGCAGGGGATTTCCTCATGGGTAGCACCCCAGAGGAAAAGAAATGGGCCACAGGCATCGAAGGGGGCGCGCAGGCGGGCACCGAACGCGAATCCTACGAAGGCAAAGAGCCTAGACCCATGCGCGTCGCAGAAGGTTTTTGGATGGGCAGAACAGAAGTTACCCACCAACAGTTCCGACGCTTTGTCGAAGAGACCGGCTATGTCACCGACGCCGAAAAATCCAACGGCAAAACCCAATGCTTCAATCCCGCTTGGACACGCTACAACCTGAGCACCCAAGTGACCCATCCCTGGGAGCCGATGCCGGGCAAAAGCTGGCGAGATCCAAATTTCTTCACTCCGCCCAAAGACAATGACCCCGTCGTATGCGTCAGTTGGACCGACGCAAGAGCCTTCGCATCCTGGCTCACCGAACACGAACGCGCCGCTGGAAGACTGCCCGACGGACTGGTCTACCGACTTCCCAGAGAAGCCGAATGGGAATACGCATGCCGAGGAGGAAGCAAAGAAAGCTTGTACTTCTGGTGGGGCAACGAACTGGCCGATGGCCAAGGCAGACTCAATATCTCAGCGATCGATTTCCTTCCGGATCGCGACCAAAAATGGCCCCTTGCAAGCGCTCCGTGGAGCGATGGCTTTGCCTTTGTCTCACCTGTCGATCATTTCGGAACTCGCGGTCGCAATGGATTTGGTCTAGCCGATATGTGCGGCGGGGTATGGGAGGTGGTCCTAGACCACTTCGACCCAAACGGAGGGCATCAGGAACTCCACTTAGCCAAAGAGAACTACCGACCTGTGTGCCGTGGTGGAAACTACTTCGATGTGCCCGGCAACGCTCGCTGCGCTGTGCGACTGGGACTCGCTGGCCCAAACTACTCAGACTCACGCGATGGGTTTCGTATCTGCCTGGGTAAACCGGTCAACTCCGATATTCCGATCAGCGAATAATCGCCTCAAGCACTTGATCCCATGAATCGAGCCCAGTGATGGGCAACAAAGGATCGGCAGCTTGGCGCCAATCGGAAGTTCCCGCCTTGCGAAAAACCTCGTAGATCGGTTTTTTGCTCTCGGGATCCGCGATGCTCCCTGCGACGTTGCGCCATAGACCAAGCCTCAATCCGCCCTCCTGGGAATGATCGACATGCCGGTGGTAAATGAACGCATCGATCATCGGTAGCCGTTGGCACTTCTCCCATGCGTAAGCATAAGCTGCAGCCTGCTGCGTCTCGCTCTGGGCCGTCGGATGGCTATGGAATCCCTGCTCGCTCAAGATAATGCTTCTGGGACGATCCCTCCAAAGCAACTCGGGCCTCTGCATGTGCTCACAGAGAATCTCCAAATTGCGAAACGTGATCTTCGGCGCGTCGCTTCTCCTTGGCGCTTCGGGATCATCCCAAAGATCCACCCTGAAAAGATTCGAATGATAAGGATGGTAGGCAAGATGCCATTCGAAATCACCTCGCTCGCGGGCCAGCTTGCCAAATGCGTCGATCAGGTCCTTACCAGGTACCGATCGCATCGGCTCTTTAGGGGTATGAGACACCGTCCAATGATGATCCAAGGAGAGATAGACCCGAGCATGCGGTGAGGACTTTCGAAGCGAGTCGTGACAGATGCGTACCATCTTCTCATAGTCATCGACCAATGCGTCCAAGTCGCTCGGCCCTCGGTAGTGCCAAGCATGGTGCGAGTTGACTTCATTGCCGATGATCCAACCCCAGACTCGCCCATTAGGCGCGGCGCTGGCCGAATACCGATCGGCCAGGAACTCCGTTGCGGCCTTGAGCCAATCCCGGCCCTCCTGGGTCTGTACGTTCGAGGCGGCTACTGTGTAACCGCGACCTTTCTTTGCTTCAGGATGGATCACCAACGCATCGAGCGGATCGTTTCCTGACGGCATCGCCAGGAGGATCAAGTACACGAGCAACTGAGCATCCGAGAGCTTTTTGACCTGACGATCGATGCTCGAGATGTATCCAGCGGAAAAAAAGTAAGTTCTCCCCCCGCTTTGCCAACGCAGTGCATCGGCTTGAGATTCATCGGCAGCCATCCCGTTGAGAGCAAAATTGATCGCAGCGTGCCGAATCCCCAACGCGATCGCATCGTCGAGCATCTGGACCTGCAATCCCTTGATCGACCCTGGCTTGGGGAACCCATCGGGTTCTTGTGCCCAAAGATCCCGGTTTGTCCCTAGCAAAAACAGGAACAATGCGATCGCCAGGAGGACTCGAAAACCAGATCGATATTCAGTGTGCATGGATTCTTACCAGGGCGCGAACATGACGTTCTTTTTCTAGGGTCTACAGCACGACCAAGCCATCGACGAATCGATAGGATAGAATGCTCAAGCGATGAACCGAGCATCTTACCATCGCACCTAGGAACTCTACAAGGAACCCCTGATGATCCACCATCGCCTGATCCCGTTTTCACTATGTCTTGCGATGATTGCACTGAGACTCTCAGGACCACTTCTTGCCCAAAACGAGACCATCCCCAATGCTGCGCCGACGACCATCCCCAATGCTGCGCCGACGAAAGGGGAGATGGCAGGTTACCTGCTCGTACCCCACAACAAGGTGCCCGAGGAATTCAACGCTGGTTTCTCGATGTATGTCGCCGCTTGGCCACTGCTCCAACACTACCCAGGCCAAGAGTTCCAAAGCGGCTTATTCGGAACTTGGATGTTCGCTCAATACCCTCAACCCGCCCCCAAGAATCACTACTCCGACATCGAAGGTGGACTCGGGTGGTGGAGAGACACGCGGTTTGCAACCGAAACCCCCAAATTCATCATGGGTGGTGTGGCGCTGAACTTTCGAGAATGGGCCAATGGCCCGGCCGCCGGCAAAGGACGCAACTGGGACAAGCCAGCCGGTCACTACGCAATCGCTCAACTGAGCCCTAGCATCCTATGGCCCCCCGATGGCTTGAACCTACAACAAGGCACCTGTGGGGAACTCTTCGGATATGGCTATCTCCCCTTGCCATTGACCGACCCGAAGAAAACCACCCAAGGCAAAGAGGTTCCGACGGGTAACCATTGCTGGACCCTGTTCCTCAATAGCGGGAATTTCAAAGGGCCCGTCACCTTCTTCCTGCCCTACTTTTGGTCCCAGCCATCGGCCGAAAACCCCGAACTCGCTGGGCTGTTTCTCGATAGCCTCGGATCGAATCCCAACAAAGCCATCCAAATGGAAACCCAACACATCCCCGCATACCTTGCCAAGGACTCCCAAGGCACCAGTTATGCCAGAGTCGCGCCGACCTGGTTCCCTGCAAGCCCCCATCCAACCGATCCGACGACCAACTCCAACGACTCCAACGATGCGGTCCTTATTCACCGCGTCAGCGCCTACAGCAAGGCGGCTCTGTGGGATCGCGTCGAAGCTTGGTTCAATGGTGGTCCCCAAGCTTCCGGCCTGATCGATCCGAACGCCACTGCGCTGCACGAATTCGATAACAAAGGGGGAGCAACTTGGAGAATCTACCCACCGAACACCCCCAAAGAGGAAAAACTGCCTATCGCCTGGAGCGCCTTTGCTAGCCCCACTGCGATCGATCCCCATACCTACGGCTATCGCTGGAAAACGCCCCCCGTTCAAACAGGCGAACAAGCTTCGGATCGGCACTGGACCTTGCCCGAATACTACCGCTTAGAGAAAAAAACCGTCGGGACCAAAGAAACCCAAACCTGGGTCGCCCTAGAGAATCCCCTCGATGTTCCCGTCGAAACCGGACTCAATGCGGTCGAATTCCCAAAAGTCCGAACCCAAAACCCAGGTCCTTATGTCACCCCGGATGAGCCCCAAAGCCGCTGGAAAAACCCAGGACCCGCCGCTGGTCCCTTCACTGCAACCCTCGGAGACGGAAGTGTCGTCACCTACTACTGGTACCGATTCTGCGAACAACCCGCTCTTTGGAATGCAGACCTTAGCGACTCCGAAAGGGAATTGGTCCAATCCCGGGTCGAGAAACTCCATCGCTCTTGGACCAAGGATCAAGAGTACCTGCCACCACCGACACGCGGTACCCTCGCCAATCTCGATCCGGCACTGATCGTCCAACCACCTCAAGGCCTCGAAATCGGATACGTCCCAATCGTTACCCGACAAGAAAAATAATCGACCTATCGGCCTTCGAAATGCGATAGCTCACGCGACATGACCATGCCATGATGCTTGGTCTTAAAACCCAATCGCTGCAAGATCTGTACATGCTGTGGAATGTTCGGATCGATCACAACTTGGACCGTCTGCTTGCGCTCCGCTTGCAAGAGTCGCAAGCACTCCGAAATCAAATAGATCCACTGCTCGATCCGCAGATCGTCGTTGGCCAAGTCCGATCCTACCGAAGAGAGGCTCAAGCGAGCGATCCAAGACTCCACACCAGGAACGAAGACCTCCGGGGTCCAGAGCGTAAGCCGCAGTTCGACCATCGGCTTGGTTTTGGACACAAGCTGATAGGTGGACAGATCGCAATGCCCGAAGACAACGCTCTGCCACCATCCTCCATGCCCATCTCCGAGGATACGGCTGACAATGCTATTGCGATGGACGCTGATTTGCGTCCGATCCATCGGCGGCTTGAAATTCGATAGAGCAAGCTCCCAACATTCGGTGGCTTGCTCGGGTCGGAAACCACCCGCTTGCATCCAACGGAGCAACCTTGCATCGCTGGAGTGGACCCCTAAAAAACCATCTCCCTCGGCAACCCCAAGGTAGTAGATGCTGTCGTCAAAGGCTCCGATTCCAACGCAGCGCTTCTGCCCCTCTAGAGTCATCGCCTGCAAGCTTGCTTCGATCAACTCGCTTGCGATCGCATCCTCATCCTCGCCGGGTCGCACGCAGAGGCGATGCAAGATCCCTACCCCCTTGCCAACCCGCTGAGCCTCAGGGTTTGTACCCCAATGCGCAAACCCGACGATTCCCTCCAAAGAGTCCTCGGCCATGAGCAACTGTTCGTTGCGAAAAAAGGGCTTCGCAAGCACTGCATGATCCCAAGCCACGACGGTGCAGTCGGATTTGGATCGGTAGGCTTGATGGTGCAAGTGCCAGATCTTCGCAAGGGCCGGAGTATCGAGATTCAGAAAGGATCGAATACTCCGCACGATCGTTATCCCAAGACTGGAGGCACTTTGAAGAACGATTCGTCGTGGGACGGAGCGTTGCTCAAGACGTCTTGGACTCCCAACGATTCGACCACATGATCCGGACCCAGCACGTCGCTGATCTCAATCGCATGGACGAGGGGTTCGACATTCGAGGTGTCGACCTGGGCCAAGAGCTCAAACAAATCGAGGATCCGACTCAGGTCTGCTTGGGTTGCCGGAATCCTATCGGGCGATACTTCCAACCTTGCCAATTTCGCAAGCCGTTGGATATCTGCGGAGGTAAGTGCCATCGGATCCTCTAGACCGGCCTTCGATGCGGGCCAGTAGATACGGGCAGTTCGATGCGGCCTAGCAAACGAGCGGTTCTAGTTGGTTGGGAGCGAAAACGGCTTGTTGCGAACCGCTTTGCGAATTCGACCGGAGCGAATGCACTGGGTGCAAACACGCATCGTCTTGATTTCGCCGCTGGGCAAGGAGGCCTTGATGTTTTGCAAGTTGGGGAGGAAACGCCGGCGAGTGATACCGGTGATCTTCGTACCAACACCACCCAAGTACTTCGCCTTACCACGGGTTTCGATCATATTGCCAACTTGGGGCGACTTTCCGCAAACTTCACAAGCTCTTGCCATGACTGGACCCGATTTTCCGAAACCAACAAAAAGGATGTACCGTAATTCTGAATTACGATGTGGATGGACATGCTGCGATCCGCAAACCCCAGAGGAACTCTCCAGAAGTGTCTCAGAATGGCAGATGTCCCGCCAAATTCCACGATCGCGAGGGAGTGAGAGTATAGCCATCGGCCCCCCGGAATCAACAGCAAATCCAACCTAAAAACCCATCAAATCCCCACCTAAATCGCCCCAAAAACCGCTAGTACAGGCCGTTTGGATTGCCGAATCCAAATCCCGGGCTACACTGGATCAAAGACGGATCTAAAACCAACTATCGCAAAGACTTACGCAACAAGCCGATGAACACGCAGAAATTCACCCGGGAATTTTCCAGCGTCGTCGAAGCCGCCGGAAATCTCGCGGTGTCCGTCGGCGCCGATTCGCTGCTATTTCTCCTCGAAGGAGCCACCGATTGGGAAAGGCTCCGCGAACTCGTACCCCAAGAAATCCAGCGAATTCTCGTCGCTGCCGACCGCGAAGAAGACCTCGAAGCGGCCACCGGATTCGGCCTGATCCCCCTGGCCCTTAACAAAGAGGACTCCCCCCTCCTCGAACGCCTCCAGCACGCCCTGCTCGAAGCCGTCGCCGACGAGCATCTAGCCAGCCAAAGCGAAGTCGTCGCCGTCTACTGCGGCTTCGAAACCAATCGCATGGACTCGATCTCGATCATCAAACTCGACGAGAGAATGCGACGCTTCACCAGCCGCGACCTTCAACGGCTCGAAACGGCAGTCCCGCTGAACAACCTCAAAATCGTGATCGATCTGGCCGTCCAAATCGGTCGAGAAGGCCGAGAAGGAAACAAAGTCGGTGCCCTCTTTGTCGTAGGAGATACTCGAAAAGTCCTCTCCCACTGCAAAGATAGCGGATTCGATCCCCTCAAAGGTTACAGCCGTAAACATCGAAACCTGCACGATGCTCGGGTCCGAGAAGACATCAAAGAAATCGCCCAAATGGACGGGGCCTTCATCGTCGCTCCCGATGGTGTCGTCGAACGCTCCCGACAAATCATCGAAGTCCTCCACGAAAATCTCCAACTCTCCAAAGGACTCGGATCTCGACACTGGGCTGCGGCAGCAATCTCCCAACGAACCAAAGCCATCGCTATCGTCGTGAGCCAATCGAGCGGCACCGTTCGGGTCTTCCAAAACGGCTTGCTCGTGCTTCGTATCGAACCGATGGATCAAGCCATCAAATGGCAAGAATTCAACTACGAACCTCCTCCGAACGAAGCCTCAGACTGATCGATGCCCTCGGACGTTCCACCACTGGTCGCTGTGGTCACCGGTTCCGCCAGTGGGATCGGCCAAGCCATCGCCATCGAACTTGCTTCTCGCGGTTGCCACCTGATCCTTCATACCCGCAGCAATATCGACGGACTCATGGCTACCGCCTCGCAATGCACAAAGCCCTTGTGCATTGTCGCCGACCTAACTGAAAACCATAGCCTCTACTCCCTTGCTGATGCCGCCTTTGCCTCCAGAGGATACGTCAACCTCTGGGTCCACGCCGCAGGCACCGATGTCCTTACAGGCGCAGCGAAATCCTGGTCCTTCGAAGAGAAACTCGCCAAACTCTGGGACCTCGATGTCCGCGCAATGATGCTCCTGAGCCGTACCGTCGCCCAACGACAAGTTCGCCAAAACACTCCTCATCGAACCCTCCCCTCGATGATCCATATCGGATGGGATCAAGCCCACCAAGGGATGGAAGGCGATAGCGGTCAGTACTTCTGCGCCGTCAAAGCCGCCGTGAGCGCCTTCTCGAAAAGCCTCGCCAAAAGCTTTGCTCCAAAACTTCGTGTCAATTGCATCAACCCAGGTTGGATCCAAACGCAATGGGGACAAGGAACCTCCCAAGCTTGGTTCGAACGCGCCAAGCGAGAATCCCTCCTGAACCGATGGGGCTCCCCCGAAGATGTCGCAAAACTTGTCGCGGCTATCAGTTTGGGTGATGGGGAGTTTCTCAACGCACAAGACCTTGCTGTCAACGGCGGCTGGCAAGGCGCTCCTGGAATCGTCCAGAGCCAAACCACCCAAGATCGAGCGAGCGACGAGTGCGAATGATCGGGTTTCTCGCTATACTATCGCCCGCCTGATACTATCGCCCGCCTGCCTGACGCTTTTTCCCTCTCCGGACCCTCCCGGCGCTCCGTCCCATTTTCAGCCCCTTGCCCTATGCTTCCCATCCGACGCATCCTTGCTGCCAACCGCAGCGAAATCGCCATCCGTATCTTCCGCAGCGCTCACGAACTCGGGATCCGTACCGTAGCGATCTACTCGCACGAAGACCGATTCGCACTGCACCGATTCAAAGCCGACGAAGCCTACCCCATCGGAAAACCAGGCGAACCGATTCGCTCCTACCTCGATATCCCAGCGATCGTCGAACTGTGCCTCGAAAACAAAATCGATGCGGTGCACCCCGGCTACGGGTTCCTCTCGGAAAATGCCGAGTTTGCCCGAGCCCTGCGCAACGCCGGAATCATGTTCATAGGACCGAGCAACGAAGCCCTCGAACTGCTCGGCGATAAAGTCGCCGCCCGCGAAATCGCCAAACAAGTCGGTGTGCCGATCCTCGAAGGCTCCGCAGCGGCCGTCCGAAGCCTCGACGAAGCGACCCAAACGGCTCGCAAAATGAAATTCCCCATCATGCTCAAAGCATCCAAAGGGGGCGGTGGTCGCGGCATGCGCGTCGTGGAGTCCGAAGACCAACTCGCAAGCAATCTCGAACAAGCCCAACGCGAAGCGAAAAACGCCTTCGGAAGCGACGAAGTCTTCCTCGAAAAACTCGTCGGACGCGCCAGACACCTCGAAGTCCAAGTCCTCGGCGACCAACACGGAAATGTCATCCACCTGCACGAACGCGACTGCTCGGTCCAACGCCGACACCAAAAAGTGGTCGAAATCGCACCGGCTCCGAACCTGAGCAAATCCGTCGCAGCCGAATTGCACGAAGCCGCCTTGGCAATCGCCCGAAAAGTCAACTACCACTGCGCAGGGACCGTCGAATTCCTACTCGATACCGAATCGAACAAATTCTACTTCATCGAAGTCAACCCACGCATCCAAGTCGAACACACCGTGACCGAAGAAGTCACCGGCATCGATTTGATCCGCTCACAAATACTCGTCTCATGCGGCTACCGACTAGGCGATGAATCCCAAGGCCTACCCAATCAAAAAGAAATCCAAGTCGTCGGCTCTGCCATCCAATGCCGCGTGACGACCGAAGACCCAACCAACCAGTTCCGACCCGACTACGGACGCATCACCCACTACCGCAGCGCCGGCGGACTCGGCGTGCGACTCGACGCCGGAAGCGCCTTTAGCGGAGCTGTCGTCAACCCTTTCTACGACTCGCTCCTAGTCAAAGTCACCACGCGCGGCCGAAACCTCACTGAGGCGGCAAGACGCATGGAACGATCCTTGCAAGAATTCCGCATTCGAGGCGTGAAAACCAATATCCCCTTCCTGATCTCCCTGATCCGACACCCGACATTCCAAGCCGGCGATGCGACGACTCGCATGATCGATAAGACCCCCGAACTCTTCGAACTGACCAAACGACGCGATCGCGCCACGCGACTCCTGAGCTTCATCGCCGATACCATCGTCAACGGAAACAAACTCGTCGAGAAAACCAACGCCAAAATCCGACGCGAACCGGCCCTGGCACCCAAACCCTCACCCCTGGTAAACATCCCCGAAGGCTACCGCCAAAAATTCCTCAAACTCCAAGCCGGCCCCTTCTGCCAATCGATCCGCAACAGCAAAGAACTCCTGCTGACCGATACGACCATGCGAGATGCCCACCAGTCGCTCCTGGCCACCCGCGTTCGTACCTTCGATATGCTCAAAATCGCAGACGCCTACGCCAAACTCACCCCCGAACTGTTCTCCATGGAAATGTGGGGCGGGGCGACCTTCGATACCTCCATGCGATTCCTCAAAGAAAGCCCCTGGCAACGGCTCGCCGATCTCCGCGAACGCATCCCAAATATCCTCTTCCAAATGCTCCTAAGAGCCTCTAACGCCGTCGGATATACCAACTATCCAGACAACGTCGTCCGAACCTTTGTCCACGAAGCCGCCCAAGCCGGTATCGATATCTTCAGAGTCTTCGATGCCCTCAACTGGGCCGAAAACATGCGGGTGGCGATCGATGCAGTCGTCGAGTCAGGAATGATCTGCCAAGCGGCCATCTGCTATACAGGCGACATCCTCAATCCCAATCGACAAAAATATTCGCTAAAGTACTACGTCGAGCTGGCCAAACAACTCGAAAAAATGGGCGCCCACATGCTGGCCATCAAAGACATGGCCGGATTGTGCAAACCCGCAGCCGCCAAAGTCCTTGTCGCCGAACTCAAGCAACACGTCGGCATCCCCATCCACTTCCATACCCACGATACGGCCGGCATCCAAGCCTCCTCGATTCTCAACGCAGCCGAACAAGGCCTCGAAGTCGCCGACGGCGCCCTGGCCTCCATGTCCGGTGGGACATCCCAAGTCAACCTCAATACCCTCGTCGAAGCACTCCGATACTCACCCCGCGAAAGTAAACTCAATACCGACGCCCTGACTGCTCTGTCCGAATACTGGAAAGAAGTCCGCCAATTCTACACACCCTTCGAAGGCGAATCGCTCGTCGCCGGTGGGGACCTCTACCAACACGAAATGCCAGGCGGCCAATACACCAACCTCTTCCAACAAGCCAAAGCGCTCGGACTCGCCAACCGTTGGGACCACGTCTGCAAAATGTACGCCGATGCAAACCAACTCCTGGGCGATATCGTCAAAGTGACCCCCACGAGCAAAGCCGTCGGCGACCTAGCCCTCTTCATGGTCGCAAACAATCTCAACGTCGCTGACATCACCAGCCAAACTCGCGAACTTTCCTTCCCCGCCTCGGTCCTCGACCTCGTCGGCGGAATGATGGGACAACCCCCCGGCGGCTTCCCCGAGAACGTCAAACATGCCATCCTGAGAAACAATCCCGAAGTCAAAAAACGTCCAGGCGAAATCCTGCCCGATCACGACCTCGATGCGACAGCCAGCGAACTGCAAAACAAATTCGCACGCACCGTGTCGATGCAAGAGACCATCACCAGCGCCCTGTACCCGAAAGTCTTCGACGAATACCTAACCCACCTCCAAACCTACGGCGATGTCTCCCTGCTGCCGACCCCTATCTTCTTTTACGGCCCTTGCATCGGTGAAGAATTCTCCGTCGATATCGAACCTGGAAAACGACTGATCATCAAGTTCCTTGCCGTCGGTGAACCTCGCCCAGACGGCGTACGAACCGTCTTCTTCGAACTCAACGGACAACCGCGCGAAGTCGAAGTCGTCGACAAATCGATCGAAACCAAAGCCGCAAAACGAATCAAAGCCGATCCGGCCGACCCAACCCACGTAGCCGCCGCCATGCCAGGAATGGTCATCGGCGTGGTCATCACCCCAGGTGCCCATGTCTCCAAAGGCCAAAAACTCCTGTCCCTCGAAGCGATGAAAATGGAAACCGTCATCAACGCAGAACGCGACGGCCAAATCGCACAACTGCTCGTCGACTCCGGAAGCCAAGTCGAAGCCGGCGATCTGCTGCTGGTTCTAAAATAAATCCGACCGCCGTCCTCAAAGAGTTTATCTCCTCCGAACACCTGCCTTCGTTGCACCGCATGGTTCGGGCTTCTTCTCGTACTCAGCATCGCGATAGAAACGCGGCTCCCCCTCGCCCGCTGGCAGGAACAGGGGGTTGGGGGGTGAGGGTGGTGACCGCGCGTAAGGCTCTTTAGGAGAAATAAACGCAAAGACGCAAGGCCGCAAAGACGCAGGGGAAGATCCCGGCATTGGTAGTGGATCTCCCGCAGAGATCCCGGCTGTTTCGGTAGTGGATCTCCCGCAGAGATCCCGGCTGTTTCGGTAGTGGATCACAGTGGCTGCTTCATCGAAGGCACTGTCGTCACAGTATCAAGTCTCCCTGGCCAATCCACTTCAATGCATTCTCTCTGGTCGTATCCGAGTTGGCTCGACGAGCCGTCCCAGGAAACACCATGGCTTGCGCCTTAGCGTTACGCATCGGTAGCGACGCGCACGGAGCTTCAAGTCCCCATCGAATCGGTGCCGATCGGAGCGCGCGTTCCGCCCAAGAACCCCAACCGCTCCGAAGTCGACCCGCAACCTGAGCCCGACCAAGCCACTTGGGCCAAGTTATCCATCACCGTCGAGCGTAGCGACGGCGGCATTGTCGACGCCGAGATCATTCGGCCACGCTCGTGGATTCTACGTAACGGCGTCTGCGCAGGGCGCATGCTACCGTTCAATCTTCCTGAGCTTGAAGTCTCTGGGTTAGCTTTAGTCACTTGCGTCGACGACTGCCCGCCGATCGCCGACGGCGAAGGCTCCGTGGTGACCGCACGGTTTGTCACCGTAAGATGGGTCTGTGACCCGTCCGTGAAATCGCGGCAATCGAAATGCACGGGTCGCAGACCCATGCTACTGTGGCCTAGTCGGCTTAGCTTTAGTTACTTCACGACGACTGCCCACCGATCTCGAGGAATGGGTGCCCCTTGCTGAGCTAGCCCAAGGTGAAACCTTGCAAGGACTAGATGGTCTTGCGGTCGTTCTGAGCGTATCCCTTTCGCGAGTCTCCCAGCCGGTCTACAATATCGAAGTCCACGGCGAGCACGTCTACCAAGTCGGCGAGCTGGGATGCAAGCCAATTCGTTGGCAAGCAAGCGATAGTGTCGGCTCATCTTCCGGCGGGAAGATTCACGGCATTGGTCGTAGATGGACAAGTTTATGTCGCTAGGATGCATAACGTTGCGTGGGAGCTTGCAGGCCGGAAAGGCGTAGAGCAGTTCTACGGGTTCTGTGAGATCGATGCACTTGGGAAAGTAGTCAGGTTGTTCAAATGACCGTCGAAGTCTTCGACCTTACGAAGTTCCAGTCGATGAATGGAACGCCTTTGGATGAGTACGCTTCACGAATGCTTGCTCAGGGTTCCGAGATTTTGAGTGGTGTTGACTATGACGAGATCGCTTCATTGCTACGGCACGCAGACGAATACCATTCTGTTTACCTGCTAGAGCTCTGCGCGAAACTCGATCCGAATCGAGTTGCGGCAATAGCGGCACCATACTTAAGCTCGCGAATTGCGTCCTTGTGCTGTACTGCTTCAAGGATACTCGGTACTTTGGAGCCGCAAGGGATTTCAGCCGAAGTGCGGCTTGTTATAGAGGAATGCCCTGTAATAGATCTTTATTGGGACGATCCAACAAGCGGTGAGTCCAGGCAAGTTGGAACAAACGAAGTGTTCATTTCGGACCTTCGGGAAAAGTTAGGAATCGCTTCTTGAAACCGCTGGGTAAGCGACGTTGCCGAAATAGTGATACTTCAATGCCTCGCAGCTCTCTGGCGCTGCAAGACTTCTAGAAAAATGCTTTCGAGAACTCGACACGCCGCTTTGCGGCTAAAAGTAGATTATAGAAAGTTGAGAGAAGAGAGCGTTCGATTTGCTGGCTAGCCTGCCTCATACCAGCCAACCGCGATTTGAATCAATTAGCGTTCATCAGCGTCCATTATCAAAGTCGATGGCGAGCATGTCTACCAATTTGAATCGAGTTTTCAAATTCTTCTGACGCAGACGGAAAATCACGGGCGGGAGTAACTCAACAACGAGCGAACCACAAACTCCGCCACTGCCCGACTTGTCAGCGGATCGTCCCAAAAGGCGAGAAAAACTTCCGTTCCGGTAGCGTCGACGATGACCGTGTACCCAGCGGCATTGGTACGAATATCCCAGGGCAACGGATGGATCACAGAGACTTCCTCCATTCCGATACGCTTGCCATTTCGAGCCTGTAGGGATTGAAGAATCTCAGTTGCGATATCGATCATTAGCCGCCCACTGGGAAACCGCTCGTCGGGGACCTGGCGCCGCACCGGGTGCTTAGCACCGATTTAGGCCCCCTGTTTGCTAGCTATCCGGCCTGGCGCCGCACCGGGTGCCTGGCACTGATTTGGGCTCCCTGTTTGCTAGCTATCCGGCCTGGCGCCGTACCGGGTGCCTGGCACCGATTTAGGCCCCTGTTTGCTAGCATCCCTCCTGGCGCCGCACCGGGTGCTTAGCGCCGTACCGGGTGCCTGGCACCGATTTAGGCCCCCTGTTTGCTAGCTATCCGGCCTGGAGCCGCACCGGGTGCCTGGCACCGATTTGGGCCCCCTGTTTGCTAGCTATCCGGCCTGGAGCCGCACCGGGTGCCTGGCACCGATTTGGGCACAGCCGAGAATTTCTCCCCTTGGAGCTGGATTGCTATCAATGGGATCGGGCTTGACGCCAGTGCCCCGAAATGCGATTCCTAACGTATGGTTTTCTCTCGTACCCAAAGGATGGATCGGCGGAGGCGGATTGTCCGCGAGTCGGCGGCTAACTATGCCACCCCGACTGCCGACACGGCGCGCTCGGCAAGAAAAATCCGAAGGGACCTACCAAGCCACCACGCTGCGATCCTCTCAGGAATCCAGACCCCCAACTACAGCCAAGACGTTCGCAGAACTTGCCAACTCCGCGTCGTTCAATGGATTCCCATGCGCTCGGGAGCTCTCGCAATCCTGATCGCTGCGGGTTGGGCTATCTGGTGCACTCTGCTTCTGTGCCACTATTTTTTCCATTCGAATGCCAACTCGGTCGGTCGCTCGCCAGTCCCCTTTTTGCAATTGCTCGACCTGCGAAGTCCCCACAGTATCGCCAATTGGATGACCTGCCAGTTGTGGTTCCTGACCGCATTTGCTTCCTGGTTGGTCTACAGCATCCGACAGCACCGACTCGATGATTTCTCAGCCACCTACCGAATATGGTTCGTGATGATCGGACTATCGGTTTTCTCATGCTTCGATACGGCCACCTCAGCGATGTATCTGCTCGGCCAGTCGATCGATCCATGGACGAAACGCGAGATCGGATACGGTGGTTGGCCGTTGATCCTTGCGGCCTATGCATCCGTCGCCGCGTTGGTAGGGTTGCGATTGTCGACCGAAATACGGATTTCAAAAGCCGCGCTTAGCCTGTGGTTCGGCGGACTGCTCGCATGGGGAACTGCCGCGTTGCTCGGTACGGGACTGCTGAAAATCCAATGGGCCCCCGGAACCATCGATCTGATCGTCGGTGGCCTGTGGCTCGGTGGGGTCCTTGCGATCTTCCAGTCGGTCGGACTGGTCTTAAGGCAATGCTACTTGCAAGCCCAACGCCGATTCATCGAACGCGCCGTACTGACAAAATCGAAATTCGATTGGGCCGATCCACCGATCGAAAAAGACGGCTCTGACAGTTCGAAAGATGCTCCATCGAACCACGATGACACCGCCGAAAAGAAATCTTGGCTCCCTTGGCGTCGCAATCGCAGCGAGGATCAAGAGGATGCAGAGGATCAGGACGACCAAGCCGCCAAAAAGAGTATCGATCCAGTCGAGCAAACGCCCAAAAAACCGATGCGGCTTTTCGGACTCTTTCCTCATCGATCCGAACGCAACGAACAACTCGATGGCATTGAACCGGTTCGCATCGATGAACAAGTCCAGGCCGATGAAGGCTTGACCAAGAAACCGAGCTGGTTTGCTCGCCGGAAATCCGCCGACACACCAACACCGCCAAAGCAAGCGAAATCGACTCCAACAGCGAGCGACGAAACGGCCGATCCAAAATCGGCAGGGAAACCGAAACGCGCTTGGTTGGGTGCCTTGGCTCGCAAAACAAACACAAGCACCGATACAACCACAAACACAACCAACGACACTCCGGTGCAAGCAAAGCAAACTCAAGAAGCCTCCGAAGAGACAGCCGTCAAGAAAAGTTGGTTCTCGCTAGGTAGGAAACAACAACCGACCAACAGCGATTCCCAAGCGACTCCATCCAAGTCGACTGCTCCAAGCAAAGCTCACCAAGAGGCTCTTTGGTTGGATGGATGGATTGAGATTCAAACCCCCGAAAGATGCAGGAGCTTCGCAAGACACCAAATCCACCTCTGGCTCCACGCCGAGTCCTGCTGCTTCCAAGCCCAGCAATCCCTCTGCATCGGGTGCCTCAGCCGCGAGTCCCTCCTCTAACGACACAAACAAATCGCAGCCGGTGCCCAACGAATATGAAGAAGAGGGATCCGACGAAGACTACAACGACTATCGGAATCTAAGCAAATCCGAACGCAAGAAAATGCGAAGGCAGCAAAACGATCGCGGAGCGGCCTAGAAAGCTGAGATTTCATGTTTTTTAAGCTTTCCTCGCAAGGGTCCATCCCCTATAGTTTTGTCGTGCGAGTTGGAAAAACTCGCACGCTTGCCTCCGATCGTTTTTCCGGCTGAGGGACCATAATTATGCGTTGGCCCGAATCGTACCAGCGAGTGCAGTAGCACGCTTGATTCGCGTCAGTCTCGCAGCGGCTCCGTGTCGTGCCGCAAACGGTCGGAGGATTTTCTTTTTCTAGACCGACTTCTTGTCGTCGCCTCGCAAATAACACCGCCCGCCTAGGTGCTCTCGCGACCTGCTCTGAAAGGCACGACCACAGAGCTCTTGGCCCACCCCCGGCTTTCCCTCTCGGCCCCTTCTTCTACTTCCTTCTTTTCCCTCTTCTTCCTCCTCTGCCCTCTCTCTTCTCTGTGCTCTTCGTGTCTCTGGTGCGCCAGTAAGCCTGGCTGTTCTTGTTAGTTGAAAGGTACTAACCATGGTAAGTGCTCGTTCGCCGTGTAGTCAACCAAGCAGTTTGCCGGAGCAATCCGCAAGCTGAAGCCTTGGAAGATGACGACGTCAGCCGTAACGCAAGTGAACTCGATTCGGCCTCGTTACACAAGTAGGAGTGGCCAAGCTGCCAGAGATGCTGAAGCCAACACGGATTGCGAAGCAACGAGCAATTGCTGCAATCTGGCTCCTCGGGGTGACTGGAGACAGCGGGCGTCAATAGAACAGTCTAGGTACCTGGGATCCCCACAAGGCGGTCGCCTCGGCAGAGCATGCCGAAGTGACGACGAATCAGCGAAATCAATAACGCTCGATTCGGCTGACTGGGAGTCGGAGAGGGGAATAGGAGCTGGGAAGCCGAGTAACTTCGGTTGAGCAAAGTCCCCTCAGCTTTGACACGCATGTCCGCTTACGCAAGGAGAACCCGCTTGGTTGAAAAACCCACTACGGAAGACCCGAACAGTTCAACAACTCCTGAACCAAACGCACCGATCGAAGCATCAACGTGGTTGGCGATCAAGAGTAAAGTCAAGCTGCCGGAGAAAGTTGCCGAACTGCGGCGGAAGCTATATCAGAAGGCCAAACAAGAACCGAAGTTTCGATTCTACGCTCTGTACGACCGCATCTATCGACGCGACGTACTGACGGCGGCTTGGTGGATCGTCTTGGCGAAGGACAAATCACCGGGTATCGACGGTGTGACCTGTAGGGACATCCTGGATGCCCCTGGGGGAGCAGCGAAGTATCTGGATGATCTCCATGAGCTACTCAAGACGAAAACCTACCGAGCGGATCGTGTCATGCGAGCATACATCGAGAAGCCAGACGGACGATTGCGTCCGCTGGGTATCCCGACGATGCGAGACCGAATTGTGCAGACGGCAACCCTTCTAGTATTGGAAGCCATCTTCGAAGCCGATTTCCTCGAAACATCGTACGGATTCCGTCCGGAACGACGAGCTGAGGATGCTTTGAAAGCGATTCGCGGACACCTCGATCAAGGATATCGCGAAGTATACGATGCTGACTTGAAAGGCTATTTCGATACGATTCCACACGATCAACTGAAGCTTGCCCTCAAGATGCGAATCACCGATCGTTCGGTGCTTGCGCTGATCGAGATGTGGCTCAAGTGTGAAGTTGTGGACACGGACAAGAATGGTAAGAAGGTCACGTCTCGATCCGACAAAGGTGCACCTCAAGGAGGCGTCATTTCGCCTCTATTGTCTAACGTGTACCTACATTGGTTCGAGCGAGCCTTCCACGGCCCGAACGGCCCTGCGACTTGGGCCAAGGCCAAGATCGTCCGCTATGCGGATGATTTTGTGATCCTGGCACGGTACCAAGGAACCCAGCTACAACGCTGGATCGAGCAGACGCTTGAGGGACGCTTTCGACTCACGATCAATCGAGACAAAACCAAAATCGTGAAGCTCAATGACATCGGCAGCACCCTGGACTTTCTAGGGTATACCTTCCGATACGATCGAGACCTGAAGGGACGCACGCATCGATACCTGAACATCGTTCCAAGCCGCAAGGCTTTGGCGAAGGCCAGAGACGCGATCCGCGACCTGACTGGTCCAAGTCAGTGCTTTAAGCCTACGTCGGTTATGATCAGTGAAATCAATCGCTGGTCGACCGGCTGGGTAAACTACTTTGGTTACGGATATCCGCGCGTAGCGTTCCGAGCGATCCACAGTTACATCGTGGAGCGTCTGACGAACCACCTACAGCGTCGAAGTCAGCGAGCCTACCGCCCACCGGAAGGTAAAACGTTCTATGCTCACGTCCACGACCTAGGTCTGAAACGTTTATGAACGCCCGCAACTTCGTTGATTACACCTCTGAGAGAAGTCACTGCGAAAGCCGTATGCGGGAAATCTGCACGTACGGTTTGACGAGGAGGAGGGCGCGGCCAGTCCGCCCCTCCTTACTCTACTGTTT
>JAJTFB010000131.1 GCA_021300015.1 Pirellula sp.
ACCCATGCTACTGTCGCATAGTCGACTTGGCTTTAGTCACTTCCCGACGACTGCCCGAAGATCGCCAAGAATGGGTGCCGCTCGCTGAGCTAGCCCGAGGGGACGACCCAGACTCTGCTGAGTTGCCTTACGGATTAGGTGTTTCCTCTAGCCTCCCGCCTCCGGCCTGTTGTGTCTACAATATCGAAGTCCACGGCGAACACGTCTACCAAGTCGGCGAGCTGGGATTGGTGATGCATAATACATATTATGATGATATCGTAGATGAGGCAAGAAAGTTATACCCCAAAAAGACTATCAGATCGGAGCTTCACCATGTAACACCTAAGTACCTAGGTGGGGCTACAGATGGACCTGTAACTCGTATTGATGCAGCTTATCACCAATTAATGGCAAACGGTTTCGCTCTTTTTGGCCTTACGGAGGTCCAAAGCCATCGGCTGAGGAACTTGCAAGAATCATGGCTGAGGTTTACGACAAGCTCCCGCTACCATAGGCAAAATTAAATGAACGAGATATACGAGTTTCGAATACCTGAGGATCTTGCACCCCAACTTTTCAACGATTTGGAAGGAGTGAGGTTGGGTACATCTATACGAAAAGTGCTTGTGTCGACCGACGATCCTCGATTTGAGAGAATTGGCATGATTCAACACTCGATGCACGAAACATCCAACAGATCCTTTTTCTATGGATGGAAGATAAACCGAGAATATGACAAGCAGGACTTGTCATCGGCTCAACTTTTTCAACTAAAGATAAACAAGGTATTTGAACCGGCAGGGGAAGAATGTGGAACTGAATACAATGAAGGCACCGCTTGTCCATTCTGTGGCACAGGAGCGGATCAAGTATCACCACTTTTCCTGCCTGAGAAACGTATACCTAAGAGAGTAGATGTCAGCGAAACGATCGCGGGTGAAATTGTGGTCTCTCGACGTCTAGCTAGCATACTTCGATCAATCGGCCTAGCCGATAACATTAAACCTATCTTCCCTTGCCTATCGGCAAATTCGCACTTGCAAGATTGGTATCAGTTTATCCCGCCCAATAACTATTTATCAATTTGCATACCTACGGTTATAGGAATTGACCCTTTTAATTTGGATCCTTTGGGTCATTATAGATGCAAATGTAATAATCTGCTTGGATTGAATTTGCTTTCAGAAGTCTGGGTTAAAAGATCTCCCACCTATACCGACGAAATCGGGCTGATGTCATCTGTTCAATTCACAGGGGTTCGACGAGGTTTATTGCGGCCTGAAAGGGTGTTGTTTCTCTGGCCGAATACTCGGAATAAGCTCATTTCAGAGAATGTGAAAGGTTTCACCAGCGACGTTGCACATTATGCTTGAGACACCTTGGGAG
Source organism: Pirellula sp. (assembly GCA_021300015.1). Lineage (GTDB taxonomy): Bacteria > Planctomycetota > Planctomycetia > Pirellulales > Pirellulaceae > JBKCUI01. The sequence continues at coordinate 1,369 of JAJTFB010000131.1, forward strand.
TTTCCTTCCGGCGCTGCATTCCATCGCTGCACGACATTTGGGAAAAACGCCTTCGAGAACGCGGCGAACCCCTTCGCGGCTAGAAAGTACATTTCAGAGAGTGGAAAGCAGGGTACTTTTCCGCTTACAGTCAGCCGGTCTTGATACCGGCAAAACCAGTTGAAAACCAATTAGCGTTCATCAGCGTCCATTATCGAAGTTCGCCGCAACCGTATCAACCCACGAGTGATAAAGCGAAAAATGTCGCGATGGGGCAAATGTCGACCTTCGCATCGAGGGAGAAAAACATTGAAAAATCTTTTGGAAACACTGTAATTATGATTCGTTGAACGGTATTGCGATTAACCCGCAGCCAACGGCGAGGATGTCGCTATTTTGCACTCATCTCGTGCTCAGCAACTCGACAATCCGCGTCAGCTAGGAGTTTAGTTCGATAAACGTCAAGTCGATCACCGCCGAAATACTATTCCGTCATGATTGCCTCGATTCGGTTACGAGCACCGTTGCACTGAGCACGAGCACGATGAAATCCGATGCGAGGCAAGAACAAGATGATGGTCCGACGCATTCAAAGCAGTGCCACTGAGCCACTTACGAATCACGAAAACCATTACGAATCACGAACCAGTCGATGTTACTGGATCGATGCGGCACGTCTTTGCATGGATTCTAGCAATTGCAAGGCTTGGAGTGGGGTCATCGAGGTCAAATCGAGCGATTTGATCTCATCGACGATTTCGTTTTCCTGCCATTGAAAAAGTGTCAGTTGAATCGCTCCCGATTTTTTCGCTGGCGGAGCGATCTTGCTCTGCCCGTAGCGATTGAGTTGATTGGCTTCGAGTTGACTTAAAATCTCCTTAGCCCGCTCGTTGACCCCACGCGGAATCCCCGCCAATCTTGCCACATGGATCCCATAGCTCTTGTCGGCCCCGCCAGGAACAATCCTATGCAGAAAGACGACTTGGTCATCCCACTCCTTGACCGACACGTTCCAATTGCGAACGCTCGACAAAGACCTTTGCAGCTCGATCAGCTCGTGGTAGTGGGTCGCAAAAAGAGTCCGCGAACCATTGCGATCGTGCAGTTGCTCGACGATCGCCCAAGCCAAGCTCAAGCCATCGTAGGTGCTCGTGCCGCGACCGATCTCGTCGAGGATGACCAGCGATCGCTCGGTGGCGGTATTGAGGATCCGGGCCGTCTCGACCATCTCGACCATGAATGTACTTTGACCCTTGGACAATTCGTCGCTGGCTCCGACCCTCGCAAAGAGCTTGTCGGCAATCCCTATGGTCGCTTTGCGAGCCGGTACGAAACTCCCTATCTGAGCCAGTACCAGAATGGTCGCGCATTGACGAATATAGGTGCTCTTGCCAGCCATGTTCGGACCGGTGATCAATTGAATCCGCCCATGCTCGGACCCAATCATGCAGTCGTTGGGCACGAACTTACCCTTGGCCATGATGCTATCGAGCACCGGATGGCGGCCTTCGTAGATCTCTAGGATCGACTCCTGGGTGATCGTCGGACAAACGTAACTGTTTTTGACGGCCAACTCCGCTAGCGACGCAAGGCAATCGAGTTCGGCCAAAGCCGACGCATTTCCCTGAAGCTGCTTGGTCGCTCGATGTACCGTCTCACGCAATTCCAAAAACAATTCGTACTCGAGTTGCTTGCCCGAGTCGTCGGCCGTCAAGACCTTCTCCTCGTACTCCTTGAGCTCCGGAGTGATGTACCTCTCGCAGTTCTTGAGAGTTTGTTTCCGAACATAATTCGGTGGGATTCGATCCCGGTTGGTATTGGTGATCTCTATGTAATAACCGAAGACCGAGGTGTAACCGACCTTCAGACTCGTGATCCCCGTCGCTTGGGCTTGATCGGCTTGGTAACGCGCAATCCATTCCTTACCGCCTGTCGCCAATGAGCGAAATTCATCGAGCCTTGCATCATAGCCCGGTCGGATGAATCCACCGGCCTTGGAGACCAACGGGCACTCTTCTTGTAGAGCCAATCGCAGCCTCGAACAGAGGCTATCGCAAGGGTCCAGAGAATGGCGCAAGGCAACGGCTCTAGGGATATCAAGCTCGCCGACGATCGCTTGGATTCGTGGGATTTGCATAAGCGATCGGCCCACCTGTTGCAAATCCCTAGGGCTGCATCGCCCCGTAGCCACGCGAGCCAGCAGTCGTTCCAAATCATACACATCGCGAAGTGCTTCGCGCAGGGCATTTCGAAGCTTGGTGTTGCCGACCAAGCAATCGACCATCCCTAGGCGCTCGCGAATCTGCTCGATGTCGATTAAGGGGGACTGAAGCCATTGGCCCAGTCGCCTTGCACCCATAGCCGTTTGCGTCTGATCGATCACTTCGAGCAAAGAACCCTCGCGTGAGGCAGTGCGAATCGTCTGAGTCAACTCGAGCGAACGACGCGTCGAGGCATCGATCTCCATGCATTGAAAGAGCCTTGCCGGAAGCAATTGCTGAATGTGGTCCATCGGCGACTTTTGCGTTTCGCGAAGATACGCGATCGCAGCTCCCGCCGCACTGATCGCAATGCGATCCTCCGGAGTCGACTCCCAACCCATGCCACTTAGGTCAAGCACATCAAAGTGCTCGTGCAAGACCCGCTTGGCCTCGTCGATCCCAAACTGCCAGACCGGTCGACGCGAAAGGGACCATCGTTCCGAAGCGTTCGGTCCCAGGGCCGAATCATCCTCGCGAATCAACACCTCGGCCGGTTCGAGACGGGAAATCTGATCCGATAACTGCGAGGCGCGATAACAAGAGGCTTCGAACCGACCCGTCGAGAGTTCCACCCACGCCAGTCCGACCAAGGCATCGCTCGTTGCTACCCCAGGCTTGGGAGAATACACGCAGAGCAGTAGATTGCTCGTCGATGGATCGAGCAACGCGTCGTCGGTCAGAGTACCGGCCGTGACGATCCGCTGAACCTCACGACGCACCAACCCCTTGGCCACCGATGGGTCCTCGACCTGCTCGCATACGGCCACCCGAAACCCTTGCCGAACGAGCCTCGCCAAATATCCCTCGAGCTGATGGTGGGGGAAGCCAGCCATCGGGATCGGATTCTCCCCCTTGTCGCGGCTCGTGAGGGTCAGTCCCAGGACCCTGGCGGCCGTCTTGGCATCGTCATGAAAAAGCTCGTAAAAATCCCCCATGCGAAACAGCAGGATCGCTTCGCCACTGGCCGCCTTGGCCTCCTCATACTGCTTCATCATCGGCGAGAGGGTCATGCGTTGCGGTTCATCCTCTGGAGATCCAGTAAAATCAAGATAACTAATGCGTCAGGAAAGTCGCCAAAAGGGGCCTGAGTCCGACGCTTTGGAGGTCCAGGGCTCAGGGGCGGGCACCCCGGTTGCATCCAATTTCAGAGAGTATTGTCCGAGCGAGGAATCGATGGAAGTCCCCACCGATGGTCCGAGAGCCGACGCATCGCTCGGCATTTGGGCAAACCACGAGTTTGGCCCAGGCGGGCTATCCTCTAGCCAACCCAATCGGAACAAGCGGAACCCGAGTTCAAAATCGTTCAAAAAAGTCCATTGCAACTCTCCGGTTGCAATGCGCTTGACAAATCCTCGCCCGCCGGAGACCTCCCCCTGGTAGTCCAAATATTTCAGCCGGTGGGGTGCCAATCTCCAAAATCGGGTCGCACAGGTCCAGTCCCTGGGGTCCGTTTCGCTAGCAAATGAGAGTAAACTAAGGGATTGCTCATCATGCTTGGCTTGCATCCGAGGCGCTAATTCTGCTAGGAAATTCTGTGGAAATCGGATCAACCAGTCCCAATGGTCCCCCCGGTCTTTGGAGAAATGCGAGGTATGATGGAGGATTACAAAGGGAGAATTCAACAATTTTGCCCTCACCATCGAGCCTTTCCAGGGATCTAATGGGAACTATTCGAACATCCTGGCATCCAAATTCACGTTACAGGCCTCAGGACCGTTGTGTCCGTAGGTCTAGGAAGTTTTTCGAGGAATTCAATGTTAGCAAAGAGTTTTGCCGAGTTGGATTTCGGGAAAATGGCTTCCAATACCCTTGGAGTCTTCTAGGACATTTAGAACCTACGGGCCGAAACGCTCGAGTCGTAAATGTCTAGAGGGCCGAAAGTTGCATCCGAAGTCCGCCAAATTATACTCAAACGCAAATGTTCTGTGGGGAATCTGCTTCAAAGGCGGATTTCCTGCCGTTGTGACCCGCCAATCCAAATTGGTATGAAGGTTTACCGCAAATGGGAATTGATGAATCCAGGTCCAAGAACCGTCACCCTTCGCAGCAGAGGTCTTCGCGTCGCTTGAGCTTTCGCTCGTTGCTATGCGAACAACTGGAACGTCGGGAGGTGATGGATGCTGCTGGCATCTTCGATGCAGGCACCGATCCAGCGTACTTCGAGCGAATGTCCGATCAGCTTCGGCTCCTGGGCTCTAGTGACGGCGGTCAGAACCAAGGTGGTGCCAACGGTGGTGGCGGTGGCGGTGCCAATCTTCTCGGGGGTGCAGGTGGCGCCAACGGCGGGGGCAACATCAATCTTTCTGGGAACCGATGGATCAATCCGGTCGGCGGCTCGAGTCCCAACAATGGCGATCCGGCTACGGTCTCCTGGAGTATCGTTCCCGATGGCACGCAAGTCAGCACCGTCGGTGGCGGCTTGGCTCCATCGAACTTCATCTCGTTCATGGACGGCATTTATGGTTCTGCCCCTGGATCCTTGGTCAACAGGCCATGGTTCAATCTGGTTCGCCGAACCTACGACAATTGGGCGAGTCTCTCGGGTCTGAACTTCATCTACGAACCGGTCGACGACGGTGCGGCCTACGGTGCAGCCTCGCGCGGTGTGATCGGCGTGCGTGGTGACATGCGCGTCGGTGGCAACGCGATCGATGGCAACTCGGGCATTCTAGGTTTCGCCTTTTATCCTACCGGCAGCGGTAACACCGGTACCGATGGCGACATGGTCATCGATACGTCGGACAATTTCTACCAGCTCAGTTCCGATGGCGCCACGGGCGAAAACCGTGGTTTGATCAATGTGCTCTCGCACGAGATCGGGCACGGGATCGGGCTCGGTCACGTGATTCCGACCGACCAGACGAAGCTGATGGAGCCGTTTGTTTCATTCGCTTATTATGGGCCACAGCACGACGATATCCTCGCGACCCAAACGCTCTACGGGGATACCTACGAGCAAAACGACGCGACGAGCCAAGCTTCCAATCTCGGTCTTTTGGGCAACGGCGTCAACCAATTCAATAGCCTTTCGATCGACCGAAGCGAAGACACCGATGTGTTTCTCTTTACGGTCGGAAGCGCCAAGCTCAAGCGAATTACGCTGATCCCTGAAGGCCTTCAGTACGACGTCGGTCCGCAGGGTGGACAGATCTCGACGGTCAATACGCTGATCAACAGGAATCTTTCGTTTCAAATCGAGCGCATCAGCGGCGAAGTCGTCGCGGTAGCCAATTCGAGTCCTGCCGGTTTGCCTGAAATCCTTCAGAGCCCGAGCCTCAGCCCAGGAGCCTACTTCCTGCGAGTCTTGGCCGGTGCTGCTGGCGAAACGCAGATGTATAGCCTCAGGGTCGAAGCCGACGCGACGACCTCCACGGGCCCGATCTTGATCGGTGTTCAGCCCAACAATAGCGAGCTGATCGAAAACGGTTCGGTCCGAACGGTTTCTCCTCGCGAGTTGACGTTCCGATTCGATGACGCCCAGATCATCGACCCAGCGACCGTCAGCGGTATTCGCGTCACGCGAGCCGGTAGCGACGGATCGTTTGGTCTGCCGAGCGTCTCGAGCGACTTTGGGACCACCGGAAAGGTCGATATTCAATTGACCTCACGCAATGCGACCGATTCGCTTCGGATCGATGTTGCTCGGGCTGATTTAGGGATCGGTGCTCCTCCGCAATTGAGCCTGACGGGCAACACCATCAGCATCGTGCTCAACTCCCGAGTAGGCTCGACCATCACCGCCCAGCAGTTGGTCGATTTGATCAACTCCCCATCCTCTCCGGTAGCACCCAAACTTTCGGCGAAGATCAACGGCGGTTTTGCATCGACGGTTCTAGGGACGGTCGATCCGGCTGGCTACTCGCCGATTTTGCTCGCCCGTAGCAACGATGTGATCATCGTTCCAGGTGCGGTCATCTCCGAGGCATCACCGGACTGCGCAATTCCACCGGCGATCTGTTCGTTCCTCGCGATGCGAACACGCGTCAAGACACACTTGAATTCCGCATCGATCTTGGTTCCAAGGTCACTGCAGTGGTTCCGCAACCTGTGGTCCGCAACGTCTCGGGGGTTCTCGAACAACGCCGCGACACGATTGTCGTTTACTTCGATAACGAAAAGCTGTTCGTGGAAAACGATGCCTTAGGCAACCCCACCGTAGGCAGCGCTGAGAATCCTGACTTCTATCAGTTGCTCTACACGGCAAACACCGTCCGCAATACCGACGATATCACCTTCAAGCCCGAGCGAGTGACTTACAACGCCTCGGCCAACACCGCCACACTGCGGTTCTCCTCGGATATCGATCTGCTCCCAGGCCCATTCATTCCTGCAAGCAGTTTCCGACTCCGGATCGGCACCCGTGAGACCACGCCGTTTGCCCCAGTGCGGAATGAATCTGCTGCAACGGCGATCTCGGATCTGAACACCAACGGAGCCGTCAAGCTTCGGTTTACCGCCAAGACCCTCGGAGAGAACGGCTCGGGATTGCAGATCTCGTTTGTCAATTCTCTCTCAGGTGGTACCCCAACGGTCACCAGCGTCGGCGGAGTGATTGTCGTCGACATGGTCCGTGCGGACGTGACGGCCAACGAAATCGCCGATGCGATGAACGTCTCGACGGTCTCGTCGCCCCTGATGACCGTCACTCTCGAACCCGGTAGCAACGGCAACACCGTTGTGGGCAACCGCGTGATCAACTACTCGCCGATCTCCTTGGTCGGCCTGGGTTCCTCGTTCGATACATCGACGAACCTCGGAACGATCGGATCGAAGGATGTGCCCCTGACGAGCTTGTTGCTGACCTCGAGCATCGATCCGGAAGTCCACTCGTTGGATTTGATCGGAGCGAACAATGACCCAGGAACTCGCAGCGTCCCAGAAGCCTTCGAAAACTACATCAACCCGGCCTTTACCGGGGATAACTTCCAAGGCATTCGAACGATCTATTACAACTTCAAGGATGGCTATGGTGCCGTTGCCGGGACCGCGCAGTCCAATGCGATCACCGAAAAACAACGTGCGCGAGTCCGAGAAGCCTTCTCGCTTTGGTCCGAGTACGTCGGTGTCCAATTCGTCGAGACTCCCGACAGCGGCTTTACCATGGCCCTGGGTGCTCTGGCCGCTTTGCCTTCAGGTGGACTGACCGTCGAAAACGCAGCCAGCGGTGGTTGGGGCGTACGTATCGATCCTGCTTACCAAAACAGCCTAGCGGTCTTCTCGGCCGACAACACCTGGAACGACAACTACGGAGAGAACTTCACTCGGGCTGCGATGGCCAGCATCGGACTGATGCTCGGTCTTGCACGAGCCGGCGATGCCGATCCCTCGACCCTGATGAACTTCGACCCTGGCTTTATCAACTTCCCGACGAGCACCAATCGAAACTTCGAACCTGTCTTCCCAGGCAACCTCGATGTGCTCCGAGCAAGCTACCTGCACCGACCCGAGAGCAGCGACATCGATCTTTATCGCTTCGATATCGACTTTGGACCCAACGGACAATCGCGCCAAGGATCCTTGGTGGTCGAATCGCTGGCCGAGCGACTCGATAGCAGCAGTCCACTCGATACCCGATTGGCTCTGTACAAACAGACCCAAGCGATGGCTGTTTCGAACATGGGAGCCGGCGGCGGAATCGAAGTCAAGTTCACCGCGGTCAAGCCCGGCAAGCAAGGCAATAACCTCTTGGTCTTCGTCACGCGCTCGAACCGCGGTGTCGGTGCCCAACCGATCGTCAACACATTCCCCAATGCGATCTCGATCGACCTGAACTCGACGGTCGGCAGCGAATCGACCCTCGAGGAATTCCTCCGCGCTTTGGACAATGACCCATCGGCTCGCAGCCTCGTGAAGGTCGACTTGCTCAAGGGAGATCGGACCACGCGCATCGGCAATCGAGATATCACTTACTCGCCGATTATCCTAACCGGCGGTAACGTCAATCTCATCGCCCAAAACGATGACTACTTCGGCAAAGACTCCCTGATTCGAATGAACCTCGATTCGGGTGTGTACTTCATCGGAATCTCCTCCTCGGGCAACGATAAATACGATGCTTCGGTGCCCGGGACGGGTACCGGCGGACGTACCCAAGGTCGCTATGACTTGAGGGTTGCCTTCCGCGCTCAGACCGATGGTACCGACTCGTTGCAAGACGTCGACAATGGATCAAGCGATCTGAATGTCGCTTTCGATGGCGATGGCGATGGAGTCCCAGGCGGTATCCACAACTTCTGGTTTGAGACCCGACCGGTCGATCGTGTCATGCGATTTAACTCCGGTGGAAATGCGTCTCTGGATACTCGTATCGTGACGATCACCGGCGGAAACGGTACTGTCCGACGCTTTGAATTCAGCCTCGATCCACTCGTGGGCATCGGCAATACTGCCGTGATCTTCAATTCGAACAGCACTGCTGCGGATCTTGCAAGCTCGCTTGCTAACGCGATCAATTCTCGAACCGAGTTGGGTGTCACCGCGGTGGCCAACGGAGCCCGGATTACCTTGCGCGGCGAACGCTTGGTCCAACTGTCCAATGGATTGACGGCGATCGATCTATCGGGCAAGACGATTTTCGTCGACAAGTCCGCAGGCCCCAATGCGGATGGTTCGCTCACGAAACCTTTCAATAACATCTCGGGAATCGGAGTTGCCAACGCGTTCTCAGCGAGCGTTCCCGGAGATATCGTTCGCATCGTTGGCAATGGCGGTGCCGACGGTCGACTCGAAACCGCTGCGGATAACTTTGCCTACGAAGTCGGCTTTGGCGTCCTGGCCGGATCGGTCCTCTCGGATGGGTCGACCATGGATGTGCCCAAGGGCGTGAGCGTCATGGTCGATGCAGGTGCCGTCTTCAAGATGCGTCGCAGCCGCATCGGCGTCGGAAGCTCGACGTTGGGTGTCGATCGCAGCGGCGGTGCACTCCAAGTCCTTGGTACGCCGAAGTTGCTTGACCGAAGCGGCAATGCGCTTCGAGCCGCTGACGGCTCGGACATCTCAGGTAGCGTCTTTTTCACCTCCTGGCTCGATCAGTCGATCGGCTTGGACAATTACCCCCCGAACACCACGCCCGCACCTGGCGATTGGGGTGGACTGGTCTTCAAGAGGGACCTGGACCGCTCCGTCGGTCGATTTGATCTCGAGGACGAAGGGATCTTCCGTCAGTACGTCAATTACGCAGACATCCGCTATGGCGGTTCGAGTTCGGTCGTGATCGATTCGGTGCAGCAGACCGTCAACAGCATCCAGATTGCCGACATGCGCCCCACGGTGACCTTTAACCGGATCACCCTAGGTGCCGACTCGGCCATGAGCGCCACGCCCGATAGCTTCGAAGAAACACTCTTCAGCGATTACCGGTTCCAGCGTAAGGGTTCCTTTACTCCCGACTATGATCGCGTAGGACCTGAGATCCATGATAACTTGTTGATCAATAACTCGATCAATGGCTTGTTCATCAAGGTCTCGACTCTAGCCGGAAGCGAACTGAAACAACTGACCGTTCCGGGCCGCTTCAACGACACCGATATTGTCCACGTGATCTCGGAAAACATCGTTGTATCGGGTAACCCAGGCGGAGGACTGCTCGATAATACGATCGCGCCTTCGAATTTGATCTCCCTTGCCCCGTCCTTGGGCGGGAACATGAATCCAGGGGATTACCAATACAAGTTGACCTTTGTCGACAAGAACGGCTACGAAACACCTCCCTCGGAAGCCACACAGCGCCTGACGCTAGGGGGCGGACAAACCGCAGTGCGATTCATCGGATTGCCCGGCGTCTCTGGAGAGTATGTTTCCAGGCGGCTCTACCGAAACGATTCGGTCGGTGGTGCATACCGCTTGGTCGCCGAACTCGATGGCACCTCGACGACCTACACCGATCGGGGCGGATTGCTCTCGGACCCTAGCGATGCGCTTGCGACATTGCTCCGAGATCGACCCGTTGTCAGCTCCGTCGGGGTCAATGCGATCGCCGGTGGCACCCTGCCGATCGGCTCGTTCAACTACAGAGTTGTGATGGTCGACGCGATGGGTCGAGAAAGTCTCGCTTCGAACGCGACAGGATCGGCGACGACCACCGCCGCCGTCGGTGCGATTCCTGCGAACCGTTCGATCCGGCTAACCTCGCTTCCAAGCGTCCAAACCGGATTCGCTGGACGTCGAGTCTACCGCAGCAGTGTCGGTGGTGTTGGACCTTATACCCTCGTGGCGGATCTTCGAGATCCAGCCATCAGCAGCCTCGTCGATAATGGCACCTCGCTCTCGGGTACCCTGAGTGTAGAAACCTCTGGAAACATCCGTCCGCGGTTCGATGCATCCTTGGTCATGGACCCGGGTCTAATCGCCAAGCTTGAAGGTTCCAGGATCGAGCTTGGGCACAGCACCCAGATGTTGGCCGAAGGTGTCGATGGTGGTCGAATCGTGCTCACGAGC
>JAJTFB010000132.1 GCA_021300015.1 Pirellula sp.
GAGGGGCTAGCATTATGGGCTTCCTTGCTCAATTGGGGGTGGTTGTTCTAACCCAATCTGTGGCAAGGAAGCCTTTTCATGCCAAGTGCAATATCAAGAAACCCACAAAAAACAGGGACTTTTCACTTAACCTTGCGACATTCGGGACAAGCCCGACGGTAGGCGAATCAGAAATGCCTCCGCAGGGATAAGCCCGAATGGTAGGCGATTTAAATGAGAAAAGCCGTCGTAAACGACGGCTTCTAAAAAATCACTCTTCGAATCGACCCAGGCCTACCGCTTGCGACGCAGTCGCAAGAATACGCCGCCTAAGGCAACACTCCCTGCCAACAACATCGAGGTTGGCTCAGGAACCGCCGTCGCATTGAACTGAATGTTATCGAATCGATTATTGCCATTACTAGCGGTTTCTGATGCGCCCGATACGGTCAACCGGAGGTAAGCGTCCGTCGCTCCGTTCAACCCCGCAATGTTGCTGAGCGTCAGCACACCAAACGGGGCTGGGGGTGGCGTCAGGGTTTGATGGTCCGTCCAGTTGATTCCGTCGGTTCCGAACGACCACGCGTGTGAAGTGAATCCAGTGTTCGTCCGTTGCGTTGCATAGCTGACGACTAAATCCTGAAAACCTGCCATCGAAAATCGAAACACGGCCGACTTGCCGTTAGTGGGCGAAAGATGTTGATTGACCAAAGCCAAAGCGGCAGCTCCAGTTGTGACGGTACTAAAACCAGGTCCCGCATTTGCAGTCGTCCCAGCGAACGCGGACAACTCTGTACCGGTAGTCCCCGTTGCCGGCACGAACCAGTCGCTCGATCCATTCAGACCGTTCAGGAACAATCGGCCGGAGCCAAAGTTGGCGGTGTATTCCTTGGGTGTATTAGGAGATACGGCCGTCGCCGTTCCGCCGTTGGTGGTGGTCTGGAAGTCCCAGCCTGCGACCAAGTCGGCTCGGACTTGGCTCAAGCTTGCCATGGCCAGCATCGCGCCAGCAAGCAGGACTCCCACCCAAGGTAGCTAGGCAGTTACTGCTCAGTAATGACAGCAATAGTAATGAAAAAAGGGCGAAATCCAACCTGCAAATCGGAAAAAACCCTCCAAACTACCCAATCCAACCACAGGGTATTCGCAGGAGTAATTCTAGGGCTTCGCTAGGAATCGATCGATCATGGTGGCGATTTGACCGGGGATCGTGCCGTGCAATTGGTGGTTTTTACCAGGAAAACGGACCCATTCGCAATCCTGGCAACTTTGGCAGAACGCCTGCGCCTCGGCGTCGCTAAGCGCTCCACCTGCCCCAAAGTCGGCCTGCAGAAGGATCGCTGGACTTGCGATCCGACCTGCAGTGCTCTCCCAATCCAAGCCCTCGAGCCACTCTCCTGCAATCAAGGGTTCGAAGACTTTTGGATCGAGCTTCGATAAGCAACTGGCTCCCCATCGCAGTGCTTCCTCGGTCCGAAGCGTCTTGAGCTGGGCTGTCGAGCCGTCGGCTTGCGGCAATGAGATACTCCCGAGCCTTTGGCTGATCTGTTCGAGGCTCCCACCTGCGATGCAGACCTGCTGCATCCCTTGAAACAGTTTTTGCCATACGGTCCCTTGGATCGATCGGCCCATGGTCTGCATCGGAGGATCTTCGAGCACCAATCCTCGGACGCGTTCGGGCACTTTCGATGCAGCGATGGCAGCGACCATCGCTCCTAAAGAGTGGCCGACGAGCACGACTGGATCGCCTACCCCTTGCTCGAGCACCTCGATCAGATCCTGCGCATAGTCGTCGACGAAATAGCTTGAGGCTCGATCCGACTGGCCATGACCACGGTGATCGATTGCAAAGATCGTCCACTGGTGGCTTAAGAATGGGACCACCGGCTCCCAATCTCGCCAGGAGCGTGTCACACCATGCAAAAGAATCAGCACTGGTCCTTGGCTGGGCCCTCGACGAACGCCGACGCGAAGTTTTCTTCGCCCCGAATCGACCTCTAGCCATCGCTCTTCGAACATGTTGGCTCACTTGATTCGCTTGTTGATTTGGCTTGCTTACTTCTCTTGCTTGATCACCGTTGGAAACGGCTTGGCGAGTTGCCCTGCCTTGATCACGCCGGCTTGCATAACGGCGATGAATTTGCTGCGGTCTTCGAGCAGTTCAATGCGATCGAGCACATCGCCATCGACGATTAGCACATCGGCGAGTTTGCCTGGTTCCAAGGTCCCAAAGTCCTTGTCTCGCCCCATGATTTCCGAGCCGGTTTTCGTCGCGCACAGGATGACTTCCAGCGGAGTGAAGCCGACTTCGCGTACAAAGAATGTCAATTCACGGGCGTAGTCTCCGTGCGGATTCCATCCGAATCCGTAGTCGCCACCCATCCCTAGCCGGCCCCCGGCTCGGAGGATTTTGAGCGCACTTTCGACCCCGCCATCGAGCGTCTCCTGGTGGCCGTCGATAACGCTCTGAGGCAGGCCAAATTTCGGCCCCAGCTCGATGCTGGCCTTTTCAAAGTACAGAGCCGGTACGCAAGGGACATCGCGCTGGAGCATCAAGTCGAGGGCTTCGTTGTCCATGGACGTTCCGTGTTCGATGCAGTCATAACCGGCTCGCAAGGCGTTTTTGATTCCTTCGGTCGCTCGGCAATGCCCGGTGACTTTTAGCTTGTGGTTGTGGGCTGTGGCAACGACCGCATGCATCTCTTCGAAGGTCATGCAGAGGGTGTGATGGTCGTTGGCATCGGGGGAGGCCGCATCGCCGGTGGGATAGGTTTTGACCCATTCAATCCCGTCTTTGACCAACGCCCTGACGGCTTTCCTGGCGTCCTCGACCCCGTTGATGATGAAGACCAACCCTTCCATGCCGATCTTACGGAATTCGGGATTCCAATCCATCAATCCACCGGCCGAACAGATCTCCCGACCGCTTGCTGCTAGCCGTGGGCCGGGGATCAAGTCCTCTTCGATGGCGTTTTTGAGCCACACATCGATGTTGAACAGGCACCCACCGGATCGGGCCGAGGTGTATCCGCACTCAAGAGCCAACCTGGCATTGACGCTCGATAAGAGCGAAACGTATTCGACCGGGTACTTGATGTCCAAGTCCTCGAGGGCTGCGATGTTGAAATAGGTAGCATGGAAGTGGGCTTCGACGAGCCCGGGCAGGATCGTGCCACCCCTGGCGTCGATCGTGCAGGTATCGGGCCCGACGGTCGGCATATCGGCGGCGGGTCCGACATAAGCGATCCGGCCGTCTTGGATCAACAGAGCTCCATCGGCAATGGCCGGCTTGCCGGTTCCATCGATGAGATTTCCGTTGGTAACCACCAATTTCCCTTGACCCATTTTCATGACGAGGACTCCGTGGAATTGCTTGAGAGGTTTTGAGTCTTTAGGAACTCAGGATAGGATGGATTGGACCAGATTGCCGTGGATGTCGGTCAGCCGATAGTCGCGGCCTTGGAAGCGATAGGTCAATCGGGTGTGATCGATCCCTAGAAGGTGCAGGATGGTGGCGTTGAGATCGTGAACATGCACTGGATCTTGGGTGATGTTGTAGCCGTATTCATCGGTCTGGCCGACGACATGTCCCCCTCGAACACCGGCTCCGGTGATCAGTGTGGTGAAGCATCGCGGGTGGTGATCCCGGCCATAGTTATCGGCCGACAACGCACCTTGCGAATAAACGGTCCTGCCGAACTCGCCTCCCCAGACGATGAGGGTATCGTCGAACAGGCCGCGTTCTTTGAGGTCTTCGATCAAGGCTTTGGTGGGTTGATCGGTGTCGCGGCACTGGAGTTTGATCGCGTTGGGCAATCCTCCATGATGGTCCCAGCCCATGTGAAATAGCTGAATGAATCGGACATCGCGTTCAGCGAGTCTTCGTGCTAACAAGCAGTTGGCTGCATAGGAGCCGGGCCGTTTGACATCCGGCCCGTATTTCTCTAGGACGTGGGCCGGTTCGTCGGCCACGCTGAGCAGATCTGGAACGCTGCTTTGCATGCGAAAGGCCATCTCGTATTGGCTGATGCGCGTTTGGATCTCCGGGTCCCCGAGTTGGTCGAAGTGTTGGCGATTGAGCTGATCGAGACGATCGAGGGTCCGTCGACGGCGTTGGCTGTCCATCCCTTGGGGGTTGGACAGGTACAAGACCGCATCTCCTTTGTTTCGGAATTTGACCCCTTGATGCTGCGATGGCAAAAAACCCGCTCCCCAAAGTCGGTCGTACAAGGGTTGGTCGTCGGGTCGCCCGGTACCAAACGACGTCAGGACGACGTAGGCGGGCAGATCTTTGTTTTGACTCCCGAGGCCGTAGCTGATCCATGAGCCGATGCTTGGACGACCTGCGAGTTGGGAGCCGGTTTGGCAGAAGGTGATGGCCGGGTCGTGGTTGATCGCTTCGGTGTGCATCGATCGGATCTGGCACCAGTTGTCTGCAAGGCTAGCCATGTGGGGCATGAGTTCGCTGAACCACATGCCGGACTTGCCGTGCTGAGCGAATTTGAACATGGAGGGAGCGACCGGGAATTTGCTTTGCCCGGAGGTCATGGTCGTGAGCCTTTGACCTTGGCGAATCGATTCTGGGAGATCCTCACCGCGTCGGTTTTCCAGATCGGGTTTGGGATCGAAAAGATCCATCTGCGAGGGTGCCCCGGATTGGAACAGGTAGATGATTCGTTTGGCTTTGGCCGGATGATGGATCCCGCTGGTCAGGGCCGCTTGGGAGTCCGAGTCCGACTCGCTGCGTCCGAGGGACATCATGGCCGAGAGCCAGAGACTCCCTGCGGAGCTTTTCAAAAAAGTCTGTCGGTTGATATGCATGGTATTTCTTTCGTTCACTCGCGTGTGATGACTTCGTCGAGGTTCAGCAGCACGTTTCCTACAAGGGTGTATGCGGCCAAATCGGCAATCGATTCGACTTGGGACTTGGACTCCCCGATTTGGGTCAGTTGTTCGGCTTGCTGAAGGTTTGCGCCGTAGTAGGCTCGATCTTCGTTCCAGCTTTCTTCCAAGAGTTTGAGTTCAAGATCCGAGGGGTTGCGGCCGGTGACGGTACGGAAGCCGAATTTCAATTTATCGGCGACGTTGGTTACGGGGTGATGCACCATGCGCTCGGCGAGTTTCCTGGCCGCCTCGACGTAGGTCACTTCGTTCAGCAGCGAAAGGGCTTGGAGAGGGGTGTTGGTCCGGGATCGTTTGACGATGCAGATTTCGCGGTTGGGGGCATCGAACAGGAGCATAGTCGGCGGGGCGGCCGTCCGCTTCCAGACGGTGTAGAGGCTGCGGCGATAGAGGCGATCGTCGGTATCGTGTTTGTAGTTGCGAAGATCGCCATAGACGCTCGTTTCATCCCACACCCCATCGGGCATGTAGGGCTTGACGCTTGGCCCGCCGATTTTTGGGGTCAGGAGTCCGCTGGCTTGGAGGGCTTGATCTCTGAGGATTTCGCCGGAGAGTCGGAAGCGTGGTCCACGTCCGAGCCAGCGGTTTTCGGGGTCGGCTTCGTAGAGTTTCTCTTTGCCGATGAGGCTCGTCGACTGCTGGTAAGCCCGGCTCATGACGATGAGTTTCTGGAGTCCTTTGATATCCCAAGCATGGACGGGTTTTCCTGCGACCTCTTGGAGTACCGAGGGGTTTGTCCACTCGACGGCAAGCCAATCGAGCAACTCCGGATGGCTAGGCCAATCGGCTTGGGAGCCGAAGTTCTCGGTGGTTTTGACGATTCCATTGCCCATGAACTTTTCCCACATGCGGTTGACCCACACGCGGGCCGTCAGGGGGTTCTCGGGGCTAGCGATCCAGCGTGCGAGTCCGAGCCGATTGTTGGGTTGATCGGCTGGCATGGCTGGGAGGGCTTTGGGTAAGCTCGCATCGACCCGATCGCCCCGTTTGTCGTATTCGCCTCGGACCAGCACAAAGGCCTCGCGGGGTTTGGGTATCTCCTGCATGACCATGACTGTCGGCCAGGAGGCTTTGAAGTCGGCGAGTTTTTTCTTGGTCTCTTCGACAGCGCGGAGGGCTTGTTGGATCGGACCCTCTGCGGCCTTGCGGTAGTAGTTTTCGAGTTCCTTGCGTTGCTCTTCAGAGCGCTGGGTTCGAGGGGTCGCGAGGGTGGATTTGATCGAATCGGGGATCTGAGTGCCGGTGATTGCAACGGTGGATTTGGCCAGTGCGGTCGTGGCGAGTCGAAAGCGTCCGATGTTGTGCTGTCCGAGTGTTTCCTGGACCAACCGTATGGTGATGGTGGAATTCTCAGGGACCTCGATCGGTGAGTCCAAGAGAAACATCGCGCGGCAGGTCTCCTTGCGAGTGGGGCCATCGACGGCCCAGCCTCGCCCGGTATTGCCTTGGACGGTATTGGAGATGTCCCAGTCTTTCTGGGAGTAGTCGGCTTTTGCCTCGTTGATTTTCGCGGTGATGCCTGGAGAATTGGCTGAGGCATTTGCTGGGGGCGTGACGATCGCTTCGATGCGGGTCAGGACAAAGTTGCCGTTGGGATAACGGCCGAGGCTTTGCTGGGGTAGGCTAGGGTCGGTAAAGCACTCGAGCAGGATTCCGGTCAGAGGACCAGCCGCAAGGGGTGCTTGGATTTCGTAGACATCGAAGGTTGGATTTTCACCGCTGGCTAACAAGCTGCCGTCGGGTTGCTGGTTCAGTACCGCTTGGCTTCGAGCTTTGGCGCTTGTGGGGGCAAGAGTATTCCAGGTCGGCTGATTCGACGCGATGGTTTTCTTGAAATCGGTTTCCCAAGGCTCCATCAGGATTGCGATGTTGGCTTCGGCCTGTGCAAGAGCTTCTTGGGCCTGCTGGATCTGCTTTTCATAGTCTGCTACTTGGTGCTGCTGCTCGGAAGTTGGGACCGAAAGAACCGGATCGGTGTTGCGAGATTCCCCTTGGAGAGTCCCGCTTTCCGCGACGTTGTTGAAGTAGGAAAAGAGGGAATAAAATTCCTTCTGGGTGATCGGGTCGTATTTGTGGTCGTGGCATCGGCAGCAATTGAGCGTCAGAGCCAGCCACGTCGTTCCCGTGGTTTCGACCCGATCGATGACCGTCTCGACCCGCCACTCCTCGGCGATGATGCCTCCTTCTCCGTTGAGCCTGTGATTGCGATTAAAGCCGCTTGCGACCCGTTGGGATAGGGAAGCCTCGGGGAGCATATCTCCGGCGATCTGCTCGATCGTGAATTGATCGTAGGGCATGTTGCGGTTGAACGCATCGATCACCCAATCTCGCCATGGCCATTGCTGCCTTGAGGAGTCAATTTGGAAACCGTTGCTATCGGCGTAGCGGGCAAGGTCCAACCAACCGATCGCCATACGTTCGCCGTAGTGCGGGGAACTCAAGAGTCGATCGACCACTTTGGCATAGGCATCCTCCGAGGTGTCGGCCAGGAACGCATCGATTTGCTCGAGGGTTGGAGCAAGTCCGATCAGATCGAGCGTCACACGACGCAGCAGGGTTTCTTTGGAGGCTTGCACAGAGAACTCAAGGCCCTGAGCGCGGAGTTTTTCCAAGAGGAAACGGTCGATCGGATTGGGGTAGTTTTCGGCCAGATCGGCCAACGGGACCGAGGGTCGCGTCGGTGGAATAAAGGCCCAGTGCCCCTGGTAGGCTGCTCCTTGATCGATCCACTTCCCGATGCGTTCGATTTGCACTGGGGTCAGCGGTTTTCCCGTCTGGGGTGGGGGCATGACCAATTCGGGATCTTGGCTGTGGATACGGGCCCAGACTTCGCTCTTGGACGCTTGTCCCGGAACGATTGCCAAGTTGCCGCTTTGGCCAGCCTGCAGGGCGTCTTGGTAAAGATCCAGTCTCAAGTCACCTTGCCGTTGCTGAGCGTCCGGTCCGTGGCATTGGAAGCAATGCTCCGAGAGAATCGGTCGGATATCGCGATTGAAGGCAAGCGCATCGGGGGCGGATTGGGTCTGGGCAGAGCACCGATCGCCGATCCAGACCACGGTGAGAGCAAGGCCGAGTCGAGCAACGAGGGCAACGAGCAATTTCATACAAACTCCGACGATACGACACTTCCGAGGCGGGGATCCAGCAACTTTGCATTTTAGCAGATTTGCCAGCGAAAATCAGCTTTCCAATCTCGCAGGTTTGCGGAAAGATTACCCGGTCAAGACAAGACGGGTAACGGGTAGCCGTGTGATCCTCGACCAAAGGTCCGTGTCCTCAGTGCCTCTGTGTTTCAATAATCCGGAGGAACCTGGAAGTGGATTTGAAGAATTAAAACACAGAGACACAAAGGACACAAAGTAGAAGGGAGCTTCGATCATAGCTCCGTGCTCTCAGTGCCTCTGTGTTTCAAAAATCCTGAGGAACC
>JAJTFB010000133.1 GCA_021300015.1 Pirellula sp.
CAATGCTGGGGGAGGGATGATCTGCTGGACCCCTCGACGGAGGCTCACGCGGTTTAAATCGATGGCAGTGAATTCTTGTGTTTTGGTCATCTCTGCATCGGTTCGATTCACTGAGCGGTTCGATTACTCGGCGGTATCCAAATAAGGGTCCTGGCCCATGTCTCGTTGGATTTTAGTCCGTTCTTTCTCGTGATAAAGAAGCGCCATGCGATCTCGGAAGTGTTTGCGCTCGACTTTTCGCTGGGCTTTTCGGAAAAGGGGTGCCATCGAGTCGCTGTATCGTCCTTGCTCGCCCATGAGTTTGTATTTCTCGGAGGGTTTCAGGCCAAAGCCGTTTCGGAGGATTTCGTCGTCCATGGCTAGGTATTGACGGTAAGTGCCTGGGTCCCCCTGGCGTCCGCAACGTCCGATGAGCTGGCGGTCGATACGGGCCGCGTCGTGCAATTCGGTACAGATGACCATCATGCCTCCGATGGCTCGGACCTCATCGCGCAGCTTAACGTCCGTACCTCGCCCAGCCATGTTGGTCGCGACGGTGATTTGTCCTTGTTCCCCTGCGAGTGCGACGATTTCCGCCTCACGTTCGATTTCATTGGCGTTGAGGATTTGAACTTTCATGCCTTGCTGGCGCAACATGCTTGCAAGGATATTCGATTTGTCGATCGATCGCGTGCCGATGAGCACAGGGCGTCCAATCGAATGCACCTCGTGGACTTCTTGAACGATGCGTTCGAATTTTTCCATCATGTCTTTGCAGACGATGTCTGGAAGTTTTTTGCGTTGGGGGGGGCGATTCGTCGGGACTTGGAGCACTGGCGTGCGATAGATTTTGCGAAGTTCCCCGGCACTCGTCGCGGCCGTACCGGTCATCCCCGCAAGGTACTTGTAGCGAAGAAATAGGTCTTGGACAGTGATGCGGGCCGCTTGGCCCGTCGGGACCGAAACCTCGACTCCTGCACTGGCCTCGACGGCTTGGTGGATCCCGTCTCGCCACTTTCGACCCTCGGCTAGCCGACCGGTGAATTCATCGACGATGACAATCTCACCATCGCGGACCACGTATTGGCGATCCAAATGGTAGTCGCGAAGAACTCGGATGGCCCGCTCGATGTATTCGTAAAGATCCACAAGGGCGACGGTGCGTATCTGGTCGGGTCGGGGAAGGGCTCGGACGTGCTGTCGGCCTTTGGAGGTCAGCTCGACTTTGCGACTGTCTTCCTCAAGGGTGTAGTCTTCTTGAGGACCCTGCTCCCAGAAAGTCATTCACGTTGCGGCCCTGGGCGCGCATGAGCAATCGGTCTCGCAAGAAATCGAAGCCGAACTCCTTGGCCGTGCCATACGTGATATCCGAGCCGTAAGCTTGGCGACGCTGGTCCTGGTTGTGATCGGTCAAGACGATCCCGACTTTAAGTCCCAACGCGTCGAACAACGGACGCATCCAATCGGCGTCGCGATGGGCTAGGTAGTCGTTGACGGTCGCTAGGTGAGCGCCTTTTCCGAGCATCGAGTGAAGCACCAGCGGTAGGGTCGCCGTGAGCGTCTTGCCTTCGCCCGTCTGCATCTCGGCGATACAGCCGTGATAGAGGCAGACGCCGCCGAAGATTTGAACATCGTAGTGACGCATGTTCATCCTGCGTCGACCCGCTTCGCGGACCAGCGAATAGCATTCGGGCAAAAGGGTCTCGAGCGACTCGCCACTCTTGGCTCGGTAGATCAAGGACAAGAATTCTTTACGGAGCTGCGGGTCGCTGAGCGCTTTGCGGTTTTCTTCCCAGCCGTTGACGTCTCTGGCCTGCTTGAGCCACTGATTGATCTTATAAGCCCCCACGCCGGGGATTTTCCAGCCTGCGGCCACGTGCGGTCGGTAGGGGAGTTGGAGCGGGATGTCTTTTCCCGGATTGGAGGACGGTTTGTCGTTCATACAGAGCCAATTTTAACTAGCAAAACGAGAGCATTTAGCCCTAGTTGAGGACTTTGGAGACTTTTCCTGGAAGTCTTGACGGTAGATGGGGCGGAGAAGGGGAGCTCAATGGCTTTAGATAGCATTTTGTAACGACTGGGTATTTTGTGAAAATTGTTCCTAATGTCCGTTTTTTTTCCTTGCTGAGGCCTCTGACGGCCGATCCAAGGATTCGAAAGGTGCGCTTGGTAACGCGTAGCGAGAATACAATATGAAAATCAATCGATCCACTCTGACCTTGATCGTGGCCTCTCTGTGTGGAGTAGGGCCGACTTTTGCCTTCGGGCAAGACGCTCTGAGCGAGGCAGCTCGCTCGAGTGCAGGACGTATCGCCGATTCGGCGGGCGTTTCCAAGTCCCAAACCGGAGCGAGTCAATCGCTTTCGGACGCTGGAGAGGTCAAGGCTCCAGCATTGAAGAGCCCGTCGGACCGCGTCGCCAGCGGAGCTTATCCGACGGCAGCGACTTATCCTGCGACGGGAGCCACCAGGGCACCGGCCGTACGGGGCGGTTCGGATTGTACATCTCCAGGGTGCACGACCCCGGGCTGTGACTCTAGCGGTTGCGACTCTCGGGTCATGGGCAGCAAGGTATTTGGTGCGAGGCACTTGGGGCTCGGTGGATCCTGCGACTCTGGTTCCTGTGGAACGGGTGGGTCGTGTGAATCCGGCGGACTTCTAAGCGGGCTCGGAGGCGCATGCGGCGTCGGAGCCTGCGGACCTGGTGCCGCTGGCAGTGGACTCGGGTGGGCCGAGTCCGACACGCTTCTATGGTGGGGCCGAGGTCTGACCAACTCGCCTGTGATTCTCGGGGGTAGCAGCCCGACGGTACTTCCAACGAATCCTTTGTTGGGAGGTTACGACAACCCGCTCGGAACCGATATGCTCGTCGGTGCACGTGCCAATCTTGGTCTGTGGCTCGATGATTGCCAAAACTACGGGGTTGGCGGACGGGCTTGGGGGTTGATCACCGACAGCTCCGAGCAGGTGATCACCAACGGTGGTAACTCGACGGGCATTGGTTTTTTCAACACCTCGCTAAACCAACCTGACACGTACATCGTCAACCTCGATCGTGGACCCTTCGGTCGAAACGTCGGGGAAATCGGAGTCTTGAACGACTTGGATCTGTTCTCCGGCGATCTTTATCTTCGAGCCATGCTCTTGGGGGATCGTTGCAATCGCGTGGACTTGCTCGGTGGTTACACCTTCCTGAGGCTCGATTCGGGTTACCAGTTGCGATCTCGAATCGTCGATGGATGGACCGATGCTCCGCCACCGGTCACGACCGTCACGACCATCTTCGATCGGTTCTCGACGAAGAACGAGTTCCATGGTGGTCACATCGGGCTTCAATCGAACATCAACCGAGGGCGTTTCGGATTGGGTTTGATGGGCAAGGTAGCCATGGGCAACATGACTTCGACGAGCGACATCAGCGGAAGCTACGAGCAGATTCCACCGTTGCCTAGCTTGCCAGATCGTCAGAACCGAGGTTTGTTCACCCAATCGAGCAACATTGGAACGACGACCCGCGATGCGTTCACATTCATTCCAGAAATGAATGCGAAGCTGCGATACCAAATCGGTCGCTTCCAACTCGGGGTCGGCTATACCGTGGTGGTTCTGCCCGAAGTCGCCATGGCAGCGAGCCAAATCGACACCAACGTCGATGTGTTCGGGATCATCACTCCTCCGGTCACCTCGCCGGTTAACAAATTCAACACCGAGTCGTACTACCTCCACGGTATCGATTTAGGCGTCAGCTACAACTTCTAGGTCGCTGCGGATCGCAGAAGACTTCGAATCGACCAGTGAGATGTTTCGCGGCAACTAGCTTCGAAACATCTCTTCGTTTCCACATACCCCGGAATTGGATATGGTACCTGTTATCGTTTCTCGGATCGGCCTTTGGTTGGATCAGTTCACCGCGACGCTCAGGGATTGGGAGTCCCTTCTTTGCGAATTGCGATCTGCTTATTTTCGTGAGGATGCCTCGCATGTGACTCGGTTGGCTCAGGAGATTGAGTCCTCCAAAGAGAGGATGCTTGCATCCAAAACCGAACGGGATTCGATTTTGGCCCTAGCGCATGAACAAGGATTCAGCGCCTCGAATTTGCGAGAACTCTCAAGGCTCCTGGACGGACAATGGCCGGCTCTTTGGACCCATCGACTACTCGGCCTAGAGAACCAGATCTCTCGGATTCAGCAGTTGGGGGTCAGCCTTTGGATCCACTCTCCGGATTCCCGGAATGTGGTTTCGGAATTGATCCAGCTCTTGGGGTCCAAGACTCCTGTGTTGCCACCGGCACTTCGAATCGTCGATCCGGATGCACAGTCCGAGCAACCGGTTTCGAAAGCTCAGGAGCGCAAGGCGGCCTGAGCCCCGCTCTGGCCATGCGTTTACGATCCGGCTTTGTATCCCGGTTATTTTGTGCCCCCTAGAGACACCCTAGGGGGTCTCATCTGCGGTTTCGCGTTCCCCCTCAAGTTCATGGACTTTCGCAAATCCGGTGAGCCTTCCGACTCCGGTACCAAGGACCCTCAGAGCGATGGGAGCAACCACCTGAGTGGCCCCTGTTCCGATAGGAAAAAAACCCAGCGTCTCCGATACGGCGGAACCGGCCAAGTCGCCGTAGACGTACGGGTAAAGCTTTCTTTCGAGCGCCCAGCGGTCATTGGCTTGTGCATACCCGATGACGTCTTTCGATACATTCCATTGATGAACGAGTGGGACTACAGGTAGCAACTGGGCAGCCGAGTAGGTCCCTAGCCAATCCTTGTGCTTGCGATACTCCTTGGCATCGCCTGCTCGTAGGAGCGATCGAATCGGTCTTGTGGAATTGATGCTCAGCGTATTGGTGTAAGGGTTGTAGTTGTCTCTGTGCAAAGCGCGTCCTGGAAAAAGGGAATAGCGGATCAGACTCAACGAGCCTCCTGTATACTTCCAAACCGGTGCGATTCGATCATTGGCGTAGAGCCTTGCCCATTGCTCGCCTGGTTCGTAGCGTCGAACATCGATGTAAACATCGTCCAAGTCGTTTTCGCGCAGGTAATCTTGGGACACTCGGACGGCTTCTTCGCGCCTCGCATCCTCTGACTTGTTGGTCTCTAGACGCCTCTTCCATTTTTGCGGCAATCGTTCGACCAGGAATCGCCCCGGTGCCTGCACGATCGATTCGAGTTGATCGATACGGGGGTGATGACCTCCTACTGCGATGGGATTCGGTTGCGATATTTCTCCAGAGTCGCTTGGTAAGGACGGGTCGTGTTGCTCGGTAGAGATCCGCGAAGGTCCTACCGCTTGGCTTGGCGATCGGGCGCACCCGAGCATCGCAGAGCCCGCTAACAAGCATAGAACGCATTGGAGGTGATAACTACAAGGCAAGGTGTTTGGGAGACTACATCGAGTGGTTCTGCATCGCTCGAGCGAATGGATCCGGGTTGGGTAAGAGGGAACAGGCCGAGAGTCCTACTCTTGCAGGTTCGTAAGCTCAGATCAAGCTTAGAAATGAAGCCCTGCATCCAACATTGCTAGCATGTCCCTTTTTTCACTCTGCCCTCTTCGTGCTTCCCACTGCGTCCTCCTCTCCTTGCTTTTCCCTCCTTCCTCTTATTCTTGCTTTTCCCTCCCTCCTCTTATTCTTCTTCCTCTTGTTTTTCTCTCCGTGCTCTCTGTGTCTCTGTGTTTCCAAAAAGCTTTCAAAAATTCTTTCCCATCAAACGCTCCCTTGATCTTTATCCTCGAAAGCCGCTTTGACTTTCGGATCGTTTAGAACGATCAAGGCCCAGATTCCAAAAGGCATCCCCCATACGACAAACGGGGAGACCAGTGGGATGCAGGCTAAGGCAGCCCCTATTCGAGCCATCGAATAGGACTCCATGAAGGCCATCTTCGCTCCACCTACAGCGATCAAGATCGCAGTGAAAAAGAACGCTGCGAGCACAAGGAAATCTTCGACTGGTACGCCATGGACAAGAAGAACCCGAACAAGATAGATCGCTGGAAAAACCGAGTAGATGGACCCCATGATTAAAAGAGCCGTACCAGGCCGAGAGACCCGGCGGCGAATCCGCTCCCTATCGGCGATATCCGGATCTGCGCTATCCGGTCCGTATTCCCCAACCGGCGGTTCAAACGGATTGTCCATCGGATGGCTCATGCGGATGGAAGCTAGTACTTGAGCAAGGCTTCGACACGATGCGGGGCCAAGCGTCGGCGACCTTCGAGGAACTCCAGTTCGATGCAGAACAGAGCACCCACGACGTTGGCTTGGAAGTTTTCCAGAAGTTTCGTGCAGGCTTCGACCGTTCCGCCGGTAGCAAGCAGATCGTCGACTATCCAGACCCTTGAGCCTGGTCGGATCGCATCGGTATGCATATGCAGCGTGTCGCTGCCGTATTCAAGATCGTAGGAATACGAATGGGTTTCGTAGGGTAGTTTGCCCGGTTTGCGGACAGGCACAAATGCAGCGCCAAGTGCAATCGCTAGGGGAGCCGCGAAGATAAACCCGCGAGCCTCGGCAGCGACGAGTGCATCGATCCTCTCGCCGCGAATCAAGTCCGCCATGCGTTCGATGGTTTCTTCGAATGCAATGGGGTTGCCCAGCAGCGGGGTGATATCCCGAAACAGGATGCCCGGCTTGGGGAAATCGGGGATCGCGCGGATCAGGGTGCTCAAGTCGAGGTTGGGGTTTTTTGTCATGGATGAATTCAAAGAGAAAACGAGTAGACCAGTGGTTAGGCGAGTGGTAGACCATCGAGTACGAGTACTGTTTCACTGAGTACCGTTTCACTGAGTACCGCTTCGCTGAGTACGATTACGATGAAATCTGATGCGAGAACGCCCAAGAGGATAAACCAATCGCGCAAGGATTGCAAATTCGCAGGGGCTCTAGGCACGATCGACCGGGAAAGGAATCACTTCATGGAGTCCTGATGCTCGACAGGCGAGCATGACCACTCGATCGAATCCAAGCGCGCAGCCGCAGCAATTGGGGATCCCGAGCCGCATCGCTTCGATCAAAGGGTTTTCCAAGGGCAGAGGGAACTTGCCGTCGGCGATGCGTTGTTCGTTTGCCAAAGCGGCACGCCGAGCCAACTCGTCGGGGTCGCACAGTTCATGGTATCCATTGGCTAGCTCAACGCCGAGGTAGAAGGCTTCAAAGCGCTCGGCGGTGCGGGGGTCTTGTCGATCGACTTTAGCAAGCGCTGCTTGGGTTGCGGGGAAATGAGTGACGATCACCGGTCGTTTCAATCCCAGGGATGGTTGCACGACTAATGAGAAGATCAGATTGACCCAATCGTCCCAATCGTCGCTCCAATCGGCTCGATCGATCAGTTTGTGATCCAGAGACCATTCTCCGAGAGTCTGCAGATCGCAATCGAAGAGTTTCAACGAGGTGGCTTGCTCGAATGCTTGGGCAAAACGGATATGCTCGGCCTTGGGAGTATTGAGCAAGCGTTGGAGGAGGGCATCGAGCAGTTCGAGTCCGCCATTTAGATCGGCTTGGACGTCGTACCATTCGGCCATGGTGAATTCGGGGTTATGGAATTGCCCGAACTCGCCGGACCGAAAGACGCTTCCGAGTTGGTAGCAGCTACCGAGTCCGCTGGCCAGCAGTCGCTTCATCGATTGCTCGGGGGAGGTTTGCAAGTACCAAGATTGATCGCCATTGACACCTACCGAGTGGGCTTCGATGCGTATGGGATCTAGATGCCGATCGATCACGCTGAATCGCGATAGGATCGGCGTTTGGACTTCGACAAAGCCGCGGTTATCGAAAAAATCGCGGAGGGCTTTTGCCAACGCAGCGCGGCGCACCAAGTTCTCGATCGGTGCAGAGGACAGACACTCGGGGGTCATCGCCGGTAGGTATTCGAATTATTGGGTTGATAGCCCTCGGGCCAAGCCACTGGAGGCAGGGAGGTGCCGCTCGGAGATCGACCGGCAGGTTGGGTGGGGTAGACGTTTTGGGGGTAGACGTTTTGGGGATATCCGGTGGTGTATTGGCTTGGGTAAGCCGGATTGGCCGCATAGCGGCTTGTCATTTGCGATGGGTTTGAGGCGATCCGGTTTGCATCGTAAAGGTTTGGATCAGGCCGATACGGGGCGTTGGGTTGGGGTTGTGGGGGATAGGGGGAAGGGTAAGCGTTCCAGGCTGGGTTTTGCCAAGCAACAGCGGGATTGGGTTGGGGGTAGCTGTAGGAGAGCAGGGGTTGCCCCGATAGGTCATAACCGGAATTGGCTGGGAGTAAGGTTTGGACTGGGCTGTAAAAATTCGCTGCTGGGGCAGGGCGATGGTTTGGAAAAAGTTCGGT
Source organism: Pirellula sp. (assembly GCA_021300015.1). GTDB lineage: Bacteria > Planctomycetota > Planctomycetia > Pirellulales > Pirellulaceae > JBKCUI01. The sequence goes on from JAJTFB010000133.1 coordinate 8,280, forward strand.
GAGGATTTCGGGGCGGAGTCCGATGAGTCCGAGGATGAGGAACCCCAATTCGACCCAGTAGAATCTCCGCTTTTTTCGTCGGCGTTTGGGGAATTGCGTCATAGCGTTCTCGGAGCCAGAGTCGGGTAGGTACATAGTGGTTTACCACTACACGAACCTGACCGGTGGTGTAAAGAGCGTTTTGACTTGGATTGCCCGATCATGTTCGATGTTCCCTCGCGTCGGATCGAGGAGTTGGATTTCCAACAAGATATCTTCATCCATCACACGTTGGGGCTCGGAGACATGATCCACTTCAACGGGATGGTCCGCTATCTGCTCGACGATCTGTCGGCCGATCGGAAAATCCGTGTTTTTTGCAAGACTCGCAATGCACCGATGACCCGGTGGATGTACCGCGACGAGCCTCGCGTGGAGCTTGTGGAGATCGGGTTCGAGGAATCCGAGGGGCGAGCCGTGCAGCGTGCGCTCCGGCGCAACAGAACCAAGAATTTCCTTTGTTTGGGGCATCGCGCGATGCGTCCGCTGCTCAAGAAGTATCCGCATACTTTTTTCGATCCACTTTTCTATCTGCAGGCCGAGGTTCCCTATTCGATTCGCTACAGCCACTGCTATTGGGCTCGGGATAACCAACAAGAAGAGCGCGTCTATAAGAAGTTGATCACCGACAAGAACTTGAACCAGGGCGGATATGCATTTGTGCACGATGACCCCGAGCGAGGCTTTCGGGTCCAAACCGATCGAATTGAGCTTCCCATCGTCGGCAATGACATCAGCGAGAGCATTTTCCATTTGGGGCTGGTTTTGGAGCGGGCCGCTGAGGTCCACTGCATGGAGAGTTCGATTCGGTGCATGATCGAGTCGCTCAAGATGCAGGAGGTGAAGCTTTACTACCACAACTTCCGTTACCCCGAACGTCCATTGGGGACAGCCACCCAATTGGATTGGGAGCAGATCGAGTATGCAAACGATCCTTCGGGAAAAAAGCTGAAGTGAAAACGACCATGGCAAAGCGCATCATTTCTTATTCGCTCTACGGGACGAATCCTTTGTACATCGAGGGGGCGGTTCGAAATGTTAGGCTCGTGCCGAGCATCTATCCGGGCTGGACAGCCCGGGTGTATGCCTCGCAGGAGATCGATGCGGATTCGATCCGGAGGCTTGAGGATTTGGGGGCCGAGGTGATCGCCAAGCGGCGCGTCGATTTGGTCGACGGGACGTTTTGGAGGTTTTTGCCGGCTGGGGATGCAACCCTCGATGCGGTTCTTTTTCGAGATACCGATTCGCGTCCGAGCCGCAGGGAGGCCGCGGCCGTCGAGCAGTGGCTCGAGAGTGGCAAGGGGCTACACCTGATGCGGGATCATCCCGAGCATCAAGTGCTCATCATGGCCGGCATGTGGGGGTGTCGCGGTGGGGCGATTCGCGACATCGAGGCATTGATCAAGGGCTGGGGGCTTTGGTCTCGCAAGGGTCACGACCAGGTATTTCTCCGTGAGATGGTTTACCCGAGGTTTGAGGGAGATTTGCTGGTCCACAGCGAGTTGTTTTCGTATGGGGACGAATTTTGTTTGCCGTTTCCTCTGGTCCGGGAGCCTGGCCAGTACGTCGGATCGGTGATCGATCCGGACCGCGATTCGCTCAGACCGGAGCAAATCCTTGAAAATCAACGCATTCTCGAAGGCTTAGAGCACCGGCACTTGCCGAGAGCCTCTCGGCGGCCTTGGATCAAAAGCTTCTTGCAGACCAAGCAATGGCTCCGAAGCCGTCTTCCCAATCGCGTTGGAGCCTGAGAAACTATGCTCCATGCGAACTTCTACTGAGCACCCGTTGTCCATTCGTTTTTTCAATTCCCCCATGGACCGATTCGTCAGGGCCCTTTTGGTGGCTTGCTGCTTGTCGGTTTGGATTCCGGAGCATCGCGTGAGAGCCCAAGACGCATTGGCAGGCGAGTCGTTGGCTGGTGAGCCCCTGGACAACGATTCGGTTTATTTCCAGGTCCGTTTTGACGAAGCGGCGATGCATCGGGTGTGGATCGAGGCCAGTTACCCGACGAAGGGAGCCAAAGAATTGCGGTTGATGATGCCGGTTTGGACACCGGGCAGTTACATGGTCCGCGAGTATGCTCGTCAGGTCGAGAGCATAGCGGCCTTTGACAAGGAGAGTCCGCTTAAGTGTGTCAAGTCGGACAAAAATCACTGGGTCGTGTCTTGCGAAAACACGCAGAGAGTGACATTGCGGTATGCCGTTTATGGTCGAGAGATGGGTGTTCGGACCAACTGGATCGAAGAGCAGTTTGCGTTTCTAACCGGGGCAGCGACTTTTTTGATCCCGCAGGACGGCTTGGACCGCCGGTGTGTCCTCGAGTGCGTTCCGAGGGCTGGATGGGGGCAGATTGCGACTTCGTTAAGTGTTTTATCGACAAGTCCATGGGTGCGGACGGCGAAGAACTTTGACGAGTTGGTCGACAGTCCCGTGGTGCTCGGGAGCATCGACATCCAAGCTCAGGAGATTTCCGGTGTCCCCCATTACTTAGCGACCGTTCCGAGCGAGGGTTGGGATACGAAGAAGGCGATGGCCGATGCGGCCAAGATCATCAAGATCGAGCAGGAGTTTTGGGGCGAGGTGCCTTATCCGCAGTATTGGTTTTTGAATTTGTTGACCGAAGCTGGTGGGGGGCTTGAGCATGACAACTCGACGGTGCTCATGGCGAGTCGTTGGACCCAAAAGCAGCGTTCGAAGTATGTCGATTGGCTCGGGCTCGTATCGCATGAGTTTTTTCATACTTGGAATGTCCGCAGGCTCAGGCCCAAGGGGCTCATGAAGTACGACTACAATCAGGAGCAGTACATTCAAGAGTTATGGATTGCCGAGGGATTGACCAGTTATTACGACGATTTGTTTGTGGTTCGATCGGGCTTATCGACCCCCAAGGAGTATCTCGAGCGGGTCAGCAAGAGCATACAAACGGTCCAGAATTCGCCTGGCCGTCAGGTGCAAAATTTGCTCGACAGCAGTTTTGACTCGTGGATCAAGTTCTATCGGCCTGACGAGAACGCCGCCAACAGCCGCGTCAGTTACTATGTCAAAGGGGCGATTCTTGGAATGTTGCTCGACGTCCAGATTCGGCTTCGGTCGCAGGACAAGCACACGCTAGACGATTGCATGCGATTGCTCTGGCAGCGGCATCGCGCCACGGGTTACAGCAACGAGGATTTTTCCAACATCGTGCGGGAGTTAGGGGGCAAGCCCTTGGGGGATTGGCTCGACGAGCAGTTGGGTTCGACCCAGGAGCTTGATTATCAGCCATTTTTGGACGCATACGGATTGATGTGGAAGGCCAGCGAGTCGTCCAAGGAGGTACCCCAGGAGTCCGGCGCTTCGTCGGGAGTTCCCAAGATGGCGACGGCAGGACAGATAGGGCTCGAGATGAGCAATCTGGCAGGTAGGACGCAGGTTGACAAAGTACTTCGGGGATTTGCGGGGAGTCGAGCTGGGGTTCAAGTCGGCGATGAGATCGTCGCTTTGGATGGCTATCGGGTCACCGCCGAGCAGTGGACCGACCGCGTTGGGATGTTGGAGATCGGTCAGCAGACGACTCTGTTGGTCGCTAGGCGTGGTAAGATGCTCGAGCTTGGACTCGACTTGGCATCCGTGCCGCAGGTCGATTCGGTACCGAGTTGGAATTTGGTAAGGGTGGAAAAGCCGACCCCTGAGCAGGAAAAACGCTGGGGATCTTGGTTAGGGCTCCCGGGTTTGGCGGTTCCGGGCCTTGAGGCGTCGGGAACAAAGTGAGTAATTTTCAGTGCTGGGCGGATCGTTTCGGTTGAAAATCTGTCGATTAAGAACACTGGGCTGGTAAAATTTTCCGATTGCGGGTATTTAGTTGTCGAGCCCCTGGGGTTTTTAGGTCATCAGGCCATTTGGGAACCAGGGAACAAGGATTCGTTGATTCTGAGGGATGCTGGTATGTCAGTGAATGAAGAGGTTTTTTCCAAGGTACAATCTGCGTTGGTCGATGCATTGGGAGTCGACGAAGGCGATGTGACACCTGGAGCGACGATGGTCGGAGATTTGGGAGCCGAGTCGATCGACTTTTTGGACATTGTTTTCAAATTGGAAAAGGCTTTCGGAATCAAGATTCAGACCGAGGACTTGTTCCCCAAGGACATCTTGACCCAGAGCAGTTTTGTCCAGGATGGCAAGGTCAACTCCAACGGTTTGTCGGAGCTCAAGAAGCGGATGCCTTGGGCGGACTTGACGAAGTTCGAGTCGAACCCACGGGTTCAGGATTTCGGGGATCTTTTGACCGTCAGCGACTTATGCCGCTACGTCCAAACCAAGTTGGCTTAGGACGACTGCCGTGCGTTGGTTCTGGATCGACCGATTTCTTGAGTTTGTGCGAGACACCAAGGCTCGCACGATCAAGAACGTGACCTTTGGCGAAGAGCCTTTGGACAATTACTTGCAAAGCCGTCCTCACTATCCTCATTCGTTGATGATCGAGGGGATGGCCCAGACGGGAGGATTGCTCGTATCGGAGCCCGAGGGTTTCACGCGCAAGACGGTTTTGGCCAAAGTGTCCAAGGCGGTCTTCCATCGGGTTGTAGTCCCTGGGGATTGCATCGAGCTTGTGGCTCTGGTTCAGAACAAGAGTCCTACGGGTGCGGCAATCGAGGGGACGATCACCTGCGAGGGTCAGATCGTAGCCCAGATGGAGTTATGGTTTGCGTTCCTCGACCAAAGTTTCGGTGCCGAGGCGCTTTTTCCACCTGAAGATCTGATGAGAACTCTGCGAATCCTGCGTCTTTTCGACGTTGCGGTCGACATCGCGGGGAATAGAATAAATCCACCACAGCATATGCTCGATGCGGAGTTGCAATCCGCCGAAGCGTTGCGACAAGCATCGCGAAGCAATCCCCTGGTTTTGCCTTCGGCATCCGACTAGCGGTTGAGCGACGTGTTGACCGGAAAAGCTCCGTTTTAAAGAAGGCTTAGGATTCATGCGCCGACGTGTTGTCGTCACTGGAATGGGAGTCATCAATCCGCTCGGGCACGACGTGTCGACGATGTGGAACGCGCTGCTCGAGAGCCAAAGTGGCGTTGGGCCGATTACGGTCTTTGACGCTTCGGGGTATCCGACAACCATTGCTGCCGAGGTCAAGCGTTGGGATGTCTCGATGGTCGGTGAGGACCCTGCGGTATGGAATTACCGTGGCAGGCACACACGTTTTGCCGTCGGTGCGGCCAAGCAAGCGGTGCTGCAATCGGGAATACTCGACAACTCGATCGATCCGACTCGAATCGGAGTGTACTTAGGTGCAGGTGAGGGAAATCAGAACTTCAGCAATTTCACCCGGATGGTCGATGCGGCCGTGGTAGGTCCTGAGTTCAGCATGTCGCGATTCATCCAAAAGGGGATCGAGTTGATGGATCCTCGCGAGGAGATGGAGCAGGAGCCCAACATGCCCGCGGCGCACGTAGCGGCCTTGTTTGACGCCCAAGGCCCCAACAGCAATTGCTTGACGGCCTGTGCGGCCTCGAGCCAAGCCGTTGGCGAGGCGACCGAGTTGATCCGTGCCGGTGACGCCGATGTGATGATCGCTGGTGGATGCCACTCGATGATCCATCCATTCGGACTTACAGGCTTTAGCCTTTTGACAACGCTTTCCCAGCGCAACGCGGAGCCCACACGAGCATCCCGTCCGTTTGACCAAGGGCGTGATGGCTTTGTATTGGGGGAGGGTGCAGCGATTGTGATCCTCGAAGAATACGAGCACGCGCGTCGCCGTGGGGCGGCGATTTATGGCGAGATCCTCGGCTATGGCAGCACCGCCGACGCTTACCGAATTACCGACATCCACCCCGAGGGTCGCGGTGCGATCGGCTGCATGAAGCAAGCGATTGCCGATGCGAAGTTGAACATCGATCAGATCGGGTATGTCAACGCGCATGGAACGAGCACCCAGGTCAACGATCGGACCGAGACATTGGCATGCAAGGGTGTTTTTGGGGAGCGAGCACGACTCACGCCCGTCTCGAGCACCAAGAGCATGATGGGGCATTTGATCGCTGCGGCCGGTGCCACCGAGATGATCGTCTGCATGTTAGCGATTCGCGATGGGGTGTTGCCCCCGACGATCAATCAGGAGACCTCCGATCCGGCTTGCGATTTGGACTACATTCCGAATGTTGCAAGGCCATCAAAGATCCGAGTCGCCTTGAACAACAGCTTTGGGTTTGGTGGGCAAAACGTGACATTGGCCGTCGGGGCCTTGCGCAACGAAAGCTGAAAAGTAACCCTTCTATGACCATTTCAGATTCTGTGCTGCTGGCTTACTTGGACGACGCTCTGTCCGAAGAGAAGATCGCACAGATCGAGCAATCGATTCGATCCGATGCGGATTTGCGTTTACGGATCGAGGCGTTGGTAGCCCAGCGAGACTCAGGCATGCATAGCCTTGGGGAGATCTGGAGACGTCATCGCCTGAGCTGTCCGACGCGCGAGCAGTTAGGCAGTTATTTGCTCGAAGCGATGCTCGAGGACTCCAGCGACTACTTGCGGTTTCACATCGAGGTCATCGGCTGCCGATACTGCCAAGCGAACTTGGCGGATTTGCGATTGGCACAGGACCAGGCCAAGCAGTCCGAGTCGAGCGTCGCGCAGCGGCGGAAGCGTATTTATCAAAGCAGCGTCGGTCGGATGCGTACATTTCCTGGGGACAACTAATGCGCATCGGTCAGATCATCACCGTCATTGCGGACCGCAAGTTTGGGTTCATACGCAGCGAGCACTTTCGCGACGACGTATTCTTTCATTTTTCCACGTTGGAGAATCTCAATCCGAAGTGGTTGAGAATTGGTCAAGATGTGGAGTTTGAGATCGACGAGTTGCTCCGGATCAACAAGCAGAAGCTTGAGGCGACGATAGTCCGCGAGCCGAGCAGGCCGTTGGCCTTCAAGCTCGACGAGGAGATGATCGAAGGGTTGCGGCCATCGCACCATCCGAAGGCTCGGCGGCGCAAACCGGGTTGGAAAGAAAAGAAAACCGACGGATCGGACGGATCAGACGGATCAGACGGATCAGTCGGATCAGACTGATCGGTCGGATTGGTCGGATCGGTCGGATCGGTCGGATCGGTCGGATCGGTCTGATCGGTCTGATCGG
>JAJTFB010000025.1 GCA_021300015.1 Pirellula sp.
TGCCAGCGACGGGGAACTCAATCGCTTGGCATCCATCGTCGAGAAGACAGTCGAGTCGGGGGATAGCTATGAGGTCGGATTGCAAACCGCACTGACGGCGATCTTGGTAAGTCCTAATTTTCTTTTCAAAGTCGAGGAACCCGCTTTACGGATCGGCAATGAATATCCTTTGCTGAGCGATTTCGAGCTAGCCACACGACTGAGTTACTTTCTTTGGAGCTCTACCCCGGACCGTGAGCTTTTGACGCTGGCTTCTAAAAAGCAACTGCGCGAGCCTGGAGTTCTGGCTGCCCAGCTCGATCGCATGATCCGCGACGAGAGAGCCAGGGATTTTGTCCGCAACTTTGCAGGTCAATGGCTGACCTTGCGCAAGCTCGAGAGCTTCACCCCCAACGAAGGCCAATTTCCAGATTGGAATGAGCAGATACGCGATTTCAGTAGGACCGAGACCTACTATTTGTTCCTCTATGTCTTGCGAGAGAACATGAGCGTCCTGCGTTTGCTCGATGCGGATTTTTCGTTCATGAACGAAAAACTGGCTCGCTTTTATGGAATTCCAGGGGTCCAGGGAGACAAGTTCCAACTCGTGTCGCTCAAAGGTCAAAAACGACTTGGAATCCTCACCCACGCCTCGGTTCTTGCCGTCACAAGCAATCCGACTCGAACGAGTCCTGTCAAGCGAGGCAAGTGGATCCTCGACAACGTTCTGGGAACACCACCCCCGCCGGCTCCGGCAGGAGTTCCCGAACTCGACAAGGCTGAGTTGGTCGGCACACTTCGTCAACAAATCGAACAACACCGAGCCAATCCAGCGTGCGCCTCGTGCCACAAGCAAATGGATCCTCTGGGGCTGGCTTTGGAAAATTATGATGCGGTAGGACGTTGGCGGACTAGCGACCGAGGCAATCCGATCGATGCATCCGGGGAGCTTCCCACGGGTGAGAAAGTCCGTAACCCGGCGGATTTGATCCGTTTGCTCCGCGACCAAAAATCCGAGCAGTTCGTCCGGACCTTGACCGAAAAACTCATGACCTACGGGCTCGGACGCGGATTAGAATACTATGATCGCTGTGCGATCGATCAGATACTTGCCAAAGCATCCAAAAATGATTACCGATTCCAGGAGCTATTGCTCGGGATCATCACCAGCGACCCGTTCGGACGCAAGGGAACAAGGGACGAGGAATTGCCATGAAACAACTCGATCGACGAACCGCACTGAGGGGACTAGGAACCGCCATTACGCTTCCCTGGCTCGAAGCGATGTCGCCAAAAAGCCGAGCCGCGAGCCTTGCCGACGAAAAGCCGGTACGGGTTCTCTTTATGATGGTTCCCAACGGAATTCACATGCCTGCTTGGACTCCGGATTCCGAGGGCGCAGACTATGCGTTGCCGGCGACCCTCGAGGCGTTGTCCAAACACCGCAAGTCACTCAATGTGTTTACGGGACTGACCCTCGATGGAGCCAGAGATCACGGGGATGGGCCAGGGGATCATGCGCGAAGTGGGGCATCCTTTTTGACCGGTGCCCATCCCAAGAAGACCGATGGAGCGGACATCAAAAATGGGATCTCGGTCGACCAAGTCGCCGCGCAAGGGATCGGCCACAAAAGCCGCTTCGCATCGCTGGAGCTTGGAATGGAAGGCTCAAGTCAGTCGGGAAACTGCGACAGCGGATACTCCTGTGCCTATTCGAGCAATCTTGCCTGGAGGAACGAGTCGAGTCCGTTGGCAAAAGAAATGGACCCGTCGAGTGTCTTTGAAAGACTCTTTGGAACCCCAGACAAGGTTTCGCAAGGAGGCCCGACGAGCCCGCTTGCGACGCGACGAAAAAGTGTCTTGGATTACGCCCTCGAGGATGCGAATTCCCTAAAACGAAAACTAGGAGCTGCAGACTCCCGCAAGCTCGATGAGTACCTTTATGCGGTCAAAGATGTCGAAAATCGGATCGGTCGCAGCGACAAATTGCAACTCGGCGAAAACGGCCTACCGAGCTACTCACGGCCCGCTGGCGTCCCTCGGGTTTGGGAAGAACACTGCAAACTGATGATGGACATGATCGGCCTTGCCATCCGAACCGATGCGACGCGCGTGCTGACGTTCATGATGGCCAACGAGGGCAGCAATCGCGGGTATCCTGAAATCGGGGCCCCCGAGAGCCATCACGATTTATCTCACCATGGGAAAAGTGAGGACAAGCAGACCAAGCTTCAAAAGATCAACCTATTCCACCTTCAGCAGTTTGCGTACCTAGCGGATCAATTGTCAGCAGTCGATGAAGGGGGTGAATCGCTTCTGGATCGGACGATGATCCTCTATGGCAGTGGCATTTCCGACGGGGATCGGCATAACCATGACGACCTACCTATCCTTATGCTGGGAAAAGCCGGTGGCAGGCTCAACAAGTCAGGGCATTGGAAATATCCAAGCAATACTCCGTTGTGCAATCTTTACCTATGGATGTTGCACCAAGTGGGGATCAAGGCGGATCGTTTCGGGGATAGCACCGATTTGCTTCGAATCGGTTAGATTCGTTTTGTTGGTGGATCGAACTACTCGGTATTGAGTCACTGTTTTGAACACGATCTCAGAGGAACCACAAGCGGCGGTTTGGAGAGGGGAACGATTCGCCCTGGCGGATCTGCTGCGTGCATTCGCTGCCGTCGGTATCGTTTGGCACCACTTATCGCTCTATGCTCCTCGATCGGATCTGGCCGATCAATTCGCACCGAGTGTTGGATACTTTCTATTCAACCATGCCCTCTACGCAGTGGCAATTTTCTTTGTGCTCGGTGGATTGACGTCAAGTCTTGACAAGCGGTTCATCCGAAGACCTGACGGTAAAATGGGTTTGGGTGAGTTGATGCAAGGTATTTTGGATCGATACCTTCGTTTAGCGATCCCTTATCTCATCATGCTCTTTGCTCTACTTGGATTGGTGTGGCTCACGGACCGATTCGGCTGGCCGCTAGACCTGATAGACTCGTTCTCATGGTACCAATTCGTTTCCCATCTGTTTTTGATACAGAATTTGCTTGGATTTGAGAATTTTTCCGCCGGGACTTGGTATTTGTGCATCGAGTTGCAATGGTCCTGCTTGATCGTTCTCCTGACGTTTCTTGCTAACCGGTTCCAAAGGGACCACGGAGCAAGTGTCTTGGCTCGCACCCTACTGCTGTTCCCCTTGGGACTAGCGAGCGCCTGGGTCTGGAGCCGTAGCGATCGGTGGGAGGCGTTCCTGCTCTACTTTGCCGCTCAGTATGTGCTCGGTATCTTCCTGGGGTGGACGTTGCAAGGTAGGCTCCCGACTTGGGTTTTGTCGCTTTACAGTCTTTCGGTCGCAGGAAGTCTCATGCTAAACCCCAGGCCCCAGTTGATGATTTCTCTCTTGGTCGTACCTGTATTGTTTTTTGGATACTGGCGGACCCAGGACTGGGTATTGCCCGCCTCGATGCGATGGCTGAGCGATGTGTCGTATAGCCTTTTTTTGGTGCACTACATGGTCAATGGACTGGTTCTGAGGATCTTGGATAGCTGGTCGAGCCAAGGAGCCGTCCAAGCGGCAGCGGGCATGCTCATCGCGTTTGCTTGCAGTTTGGTTGCTGCTTTTTGTTTCCATCGTTGGATAGAGGGACCCTGGCAGCGTTGGATCCGCTCAGAATCCCAACGGAGAACAGAACGACTCAAACCCATCGAGGGAGATCAGAGACCCTCGGGTTCCTAAGAAACCCGACTTAGGTTACTTGGCCGACTTCTCGATTTGCTCTTTGGCCCAACGGCCTGCACAACTCAGGGCATCCTGACCTGGTTGCGCATGGCGTTCGACAATCGGTTTGGAATCGAGATATCCAAATTCGCCTAGCGTAAGTAGGCAGGCATAACCGACCAAGTAGTTTTCTGGGAGCATGGTTCCTAAATCGAGAACTCTTTCATGAAGTTGGGCTCGCAGAGCGGGGTCATCCTGTTGCTTCATGGTCTTTCCGATCGCCCAGATCGCAGAGGTTCGGGTCAGATTTCCCATTTTGAAATTGTCTCTCGGGACGTATTTGCGGAGCATTGGCAAGACGGGCTCGTATCGGTTGCGACCGAAGACCTCGAACAAAAAGCTCAAACGGATGTAGTCCTGTTTGGCGATAGTTTTCTCGGCCGCTAGGTCGTTTGTGTATCTCTCGGTATGAGGAACGATACCGGCGAGTATCTCCGGTTCGCTGGCCAACTCCATCAGCGCCCAACCTGCATTCATGTTCACTTCGGGACGAGAGTGTTCTAGAAGTTCGATGAATTTTGGACAACGAGAGCGATCTTGGAGTTCGACGGCCAGGACGATCGCTTGCTCGATCGCTTGCCAAGTTTGCGAGGCAAGATTTTGGGTGACGCAGTCATCGACAACCGTCCGGAAGTCTTTGCCTGCGAGTTCAAGAAGTTGGGTTCGTGCGGTTTTCCGAATTTTGAGGTCTCGGTCAGCCAGTAGGGTGGCTTGGAGTCTCGTGTGCTCTTCGCTCGGAGCGATTTTCAGAAGTTCCAGAGCAGCGAGTCGAATCACGTCGTCGGGGTGCTTAGTCCAACCCACGACCATGGCTAGGCCCTGCTGCGGGAAATGCTCTTTGATACTATTTGCAGCGAGTCGCTGAGAGACCGATGTGCCTTGTTGAAGAATCGTCCCGAGTATTTTGAAGGCATCCGGATCGGTATGTGAAGCGACCAGCGAGGCGGCAAGCAAATGCTTGTCCGGATCCTCCGAATTGAGGAATTGATTGGCCATTTCTGTAAGGCCGTTGGGTTGGAGAGCTCCGAGGGTCTTCGCAGCCGCGAATCGCGTCACGGGACTTGCGCGATTGGATTCAAGCCATTCCAAACAGAGCGATCGGTCTTGCTCTTGTCCAACGACTGCGAGGCCATTGAGGGCGTTTTCGATTTGAACTGAGGATGATTTTGGATCCTTCAATCGCTGGCGCCAGATTTCTAAACCGACGGGAGATTTCCACTTGATTAGGTGGGGTTCCGCGATGGCACTTGCCAGAGGATCGTTTTGTGCTGCATCCCAGATGGCTTGTGCATGGGAACCGTCGTCCAGCAAGCATGCCGCAGAGATCATCGATCTTTTGGCGAGGATGGAATTTGCCTGATTGCCGAGTTGTTCGAGCAGGAGCGTCAATGCTTTTGGGGGATTCCTAAATCCAGGACGATCATAATTCATGCATATATTCTGGGCCGCTTCGAAACGCACGATCGCCTGATCGCTTTTGAGATCGTTGACGTTGAGGAATTTGGCTCGCGGTTCGTGGACAGTGTTCCAGATATCGCCAAATCCTGGGTCTACCTCCCAGCGATGCTCCAAAGGCACGACGCGTTGAGCCCGAGCAAAATCAACTGCGAGAAAGACGAGCAATATGGGGAGGAGGATTCGATGGCTATTCATGATCGTTCTTATTCAGGACGTGTGAGTCGAGCAATTCGCAGTACAAGTATCACCAAGCCTGCCGCGCAAATCGACAGTCCGACATACCAACCGTTAGGGGTGAGTTGAAAAGTCTCAAAGCCGGGGGCTTTCATCTCCGCCAGAGCCGTTGCTGCCGGGTTCAAAAGCAGCGCTCGCTCGACAAACACAGGGCCAAAGGGATTTCCCCGTCCGAGCCAGATCAGCAGGGTGCCTGCGAAGAGAACGAGCAAAACCGCATAGCTTGCAGCCGTCGCTGCGGCGCTGGTTTTTGAGTAGGCGCTGACGCAAGCGCTCAGAATGGTGACCATCGCTGTTGCGATCAACAACGAAACAATCACGTTGGAGACCTGTCCGCCAATGGCCGGTTGGATGTAGCTCATCATGACGTACCCAGGCAACGTTGCCATCAGTAGCAACAGTAGGGTTAAAAAAGTGCTCAGGAGTTTTCCCGAAAGGATTCTCCAGGGCGAGATAGGCGAGGCTCGCATCAACTGCCAGCCTCCACTCTCGACCTCCGAGGCGATCAGATTGGCTCCCAAGCTAGGACCGAGCAACAGCAGGAAGCCGATCTGCATGATTACCATCGATGAAGCGATTCGATCGACCCCCCAGTTGACCGTGCCGGTGGCGGCCACGACCGTCAATAGAATCGAGACGATGGCTCCACCGGCAATAAGGCGGAGAAGCCAGTGCAGACGGCCGAATTTGCGAGTCCGGAACTCTTTGACCATGACCGGATTGAGCCAGAAGGGAATGCCGGACTTTCGCCGGTTCGGGTCGACTAGGTACGAGAACCGTCGCAGCCAACTCGATTGCTTTGCCTCGATGACTTTTCCTGCATCGCGACTGCGGTCCATCATGGTCGGCTGGAGTTTGTACAACGTAGCCAGGGCAAAACCGAGCGTCGAGACTGCGCACATGATTAGAAACTCGACCCAGCCGGTTGCAATACCGATGGATTGCGATTGGCCTTGAGCCCCGGTGATTTGCTGAAGAGCGGGGATAGGCGACAGGGTCGTCATGGCTTGGGCGATCCAGGCTTTGAGACCTGAAAGTTTGCCCACAAGGACGGTAGGACCAATTGAAAGGACGACCAAGCCAAGCAGGATGCCATAGGTCCAACGAAGGCTCGCGTCGATCGACTGCGAGCGGCTCGACACCCAAAGGCCCAGCGCGGAATATTGAAAGGCCATGCCGAGGAAGATCAGGACCAACGGGATGATATTCCCTGCGATGGAGATCCCACCCATGGCATAGCAAGCGAAGATTGCAGGAAGACTCACAGAAAAAAGCAGCACGCTCAAGAGCACATTGGCAAGGAGTTTCCCGATGTAGATGACCCATGGTGGGGTCGGAGAGTTGAGCATCAGGACCAAGGTTCCCTTTCTGCGCTCCGAGACGATCGCCGTCGCAGGAAAGGCTGGCGTGAGCATCATGATCGCGATGGCGATCGCATAGGCCACCGGGCGGAAGACCTGAATCGATCCTTGGCTGACCAGATCGATGGTCGCTTCACGGGGCCAGCGCATCAGGACCAAGGTGCACGAAACGATCGCGACCAGGGCGATTGCAATGAGGGCTTTGGGGCTCCGCAGTCGACCGATGAGCTCGCGTTGGAGAATTGGATTTTTAAGCAAGGAGAGTGAATTCACGCCGAGAAGCTTTCAAGAGGGGATCCGAGATTAATCCTTGCCCGCGACAGAGAGAAATGCGTCTTCGAGGTCGCTGGTCAGTTCACGGAATTGGGTCACGGGTAACTTGGCGGCCACGAGTTGGTTTAAAAGTTCGGCTAGCTCTGGCTCGGTGCGTACGGTAGGGAATCGAAGGGTCAATTCCGCAGGGCTACTCGTCAAGGGTTCGGAGTCCAAGAGCAACTGACCGAGCACTTTTTCAGCCTGGGCGATGTGCGAAGCGCTGGCCAACTGGATTTCGTAGCTCCGCTGCGGACAGAGCGAGCTCATCACTTCATCGACCGTGCCGAAGGCCCTGAGTTTCCCTGCGGTGACAATCGCTACAACGTTGCATATACGGGCTAGTTCCGGCAGGATGTGACTCGTGACGATCAGTGTTTTTCCTCGTGCTGCAAGCTGCAAAAGGAGCTGCCGCATTTCGATACGGGCTTTGGGATCCAAACCGTTTGCAGGTTCATCGAGGATAAGAACCTCTGGATCGTGCAAGAGAGTCCGAGCGATTCCGACGCGCTGTTGCATGCCGTGACTCAGGCTCTCGACGTAACGGTCTTGCATGTAAGTCGTACTGGTCGTTTCCATGACCTCTTGGATGCGAGCCTTGCGCTGAGAAGCTGGGATCCCGAAAATGGCCCCGAAAAAGTCGAGGTATTCATGGACCCGCATGTTGTCATAGGATCCGAACTTGTCGGGCATGTAACCGACAAGCCGTTTGATTTTAGAAGCGTTCTGGCTGCAATCGACCCCGGCGATCGTGGCGCTGCCGGAGGTGGGTTTCGAGAGCCCGACTAAGATCTTGATCGTGGTGGTTTTACCCGCGCCGTTGGGTCCGATGAATCCGAGGATCTGGCCTCGATTGACATGGATTGAAAGGTCGCTCAGGGCGGTAAAATCCCCGTAACTCTTTGTCAGGTTGGTGGTTTCGACGACGGTGTCGCTCATAGCAAGTCAGAGGTAAAAGAGTTTGAAGTTCGAAGTGGTAGTCTCGCACTAACGTTTGAGCGGATTGCTCGGCTGGGTCATCCCTTGGACATTGAGACGAAGATGCTTGATCCGCCAAGGAATCGAGCTTCCAGGCTCCTGGTCCTCGGCAACTTCCAAGCGGAGCGTCAGGAGCCCATCTTGGAATTCATCGAGCAGGGCAGGGTCTGTGCTGGAGGCTTTCCAAGGCAACGAGGGGCCGTCAAAACCGATGATTTCAACCAGCGCTTTGTCTTGAGATCGAAGCCACGAGAGTTTGACTTTTCGGCGGGGGGCTTGTAGGTCCCAATCGAAGTCGATTTGGGTGACTTGGATCGGAAGGACTTCGACCGGGAGTCGGAACTCCAAACTGGATTCGGCGCGGTTGGAGGATTGGCTGATCCATCGACCGGTGCCTTCAAGAAACACCGGCGAAGAGTTTCCTTCACGAGCGATTTTGATATCGATGAACGGATAAGGGACCGTAAAGAGGTTGCCCGTCTCTGGCCGTTGGAGGGTCAACGGCATGGTGACTAGAGCGACTCCACGGCGTTGGATATCGGAGCTCCACTGGGGGCCTTGATCGAACAAGTCAGTCCAACCCATCACGATACGAGAAAGGGTCTGAGTTCGATCGTTCGATTCGAGAGCTTTGCGGTACATCGCACTGCGGCGTCGCTGCTCATCCCCGACGATCGCATCGAGAGTCCAACGCTCGCCCTCGGCAGGGAATGTGCCGTCGATGAGGATCTGAGAATCGGTCACCGGAGCGCCTAAGACCGGGGCACCGGGGGTATAGGCGACGATTGGGTTTTGTAGTTTGGATGGAAGGTTCGTTGGCAAACGTATCAGAACACCATCCTTATTGAATTCTCCTTGAGCCGTGGCTTGTAGGTCCGGGAGTGAGGATTCGGTTTGATACCTCCAAGTTCCTGTAGGCCAATCCTGGTTGCTTAGCCGCCAGCTTTGAAGGTCCTCGGTCTGAAGCGTTTTGATTCCACTTTGGATCTTGGGATCCGGTGCTGCGGATCCTAGGAGGTTGCTCTGGAGATCCATCGAAGTGCCCCGTGGCAGGTAAACGGCAGCAGACTCCCTGAGCATCGCGCCGCTCTTGGACTCGAGTTGAACCCATTGAAACAAAGAGACCATGGCCGGGATTTCACGCTTTTGGGACCACGCCAAATAGACCAAAGGGATCGATGCGAGCAGCGCCAATCCAGGGGCGATCCAGCCCATGGCTTTGGCATCCCTGGCCACCAACCTCCAGATGCTCATACCGACTAAGGCGATGCAGAAACAAAAAAGTATCGAAGCGACAAGTCCGCGCGAGACGACCGGGTTACCAATCCTCTCGAGCGGATAGTCGAGGTCCTTGAGCGATACGATATTCGAAGCTCGCTTGGCTTGCACCGTATCGATGATGCTGCGAGCCCAGGGTCGTAATTCGTAGTCCGATTGGAAGAACGGATCCTCACTGGTTTGCACCTTGCGAGGCTGGATCCAAGCGCTGCTTTCAAGCGTCGTAATGATCAGTTCTCCTCGACCGACGGGCATGACCAACGAGGCCGGCCAACCGTCGATTCGGTGACCGACGCTCCCCCCCTGATGCATCAATCGCTTGAAGATCACCGGGTCTTCGAGGTCGACCCTTGCGTCATGTTCCTGGCTCGATGGTCCTGTTGAATCGACTCTAAAGTTGGTCAGTTGGACCGAGTCGACGGTGCGGAGCTGCTGATTTGGTTCGAGCAGCGGTTGGAGATCTTGGGTATCAATAGCCTCGAGCATGACCCAAATGCGTCCTCCGGAATTCAGGAAACTCTTGAGCGTTCCGACCGTCGCCGCATCGCGCAAGGGGGCGGGCTCGGCGAGCATCAACAGGTCGGTGTTCTTCCAATCGTTCTGATTGATCGGGAATTGGACCCCATCGAGTCCGATCGCTTCCTTGCTCAGTTCGCCATCGACGCGACTTGCCATCGCCAATTCGTACGTGTACAGAGGATCCGTCTTTTCCCATCGCCAATCGAGCGGTGGAGCACGTTCCCTGCCCAGGGCTGAGGCTGCGACGACAGGAAGCTTCGGGCCGCGAAAGACGGTCACATTGCGGACGGCCGGTTCATCACCCACGACCGAAAGCACTTCCTTCCCGTCGACAACCTTATAAAGGGATACTTCAACCTCGAACCTAGCAACTGGCAACGGGATAAGCGGACGCACGGTGATTTCGCAACTTCGAATCTGTTCGGGTTCAACCGTGATTCGGTAGCGATCGTCGTCGGTTAGATTCCCGGCGATGCGTGCCGAGACAAATCCGGTTAGTGTTTCTTTCGAGCCGTTTCTAACATTGCAACGGATAACGATCAACGGATCGCCTACGAGGATGCTGCGAGGCGATAGGCTGGCCGAATCGAGCGATAAGCCTTCAATACCACTCGAGGCGGCAAACAGCAGATCCTCCTGCTGGGCAAGGCCAACGGCCGAGGGCAAGAGAGATAGGATCACAAGCAGACACAGCGCAGACAGGCCACTGAAGGTTGGTATCGGAGAAGATTTCATCTTGGATTGGTCAGGAGGAGGGCTCGGACGAGAAAAACCAATGTATCAGATTTCGATGAGTGGAACCCTCACCTAGTACATCCCTTCGACAGAGTTTTTTCCCCGTTGGTAGAGGTCGCCGAAGGAAGCAGCGACCGCCCTGACGGCTTGCTCTTCGCTCCAGTTCCGGTAGTCCTCGGGTTGGATCGGCTTGCCAAAAACCACAGCGATCGGTTTCGGAAAGATCCACTTCGAGCCCTTGGGCATGCACTCGAAAGCACCGACGATCGCCACGGGGATCAACGGGACATCGGACCGTTTGGCGATCGGAAAAAATCCGGGTTTCACGACCCCAATCGAGCCATCATCGGTTCGAGTCCCCTCGGGGAACAACAGGACCACCTTTCCAGAACGCAATCTTGAGAGCATCTCCCGCAAGCCGCTAAGGCCACCGCGTTCCCGATCGATTTCAATCGAGTCGAGGGTTTTGAGCAATAAGGAGAAGGCTGGATTCCTGAAAAGAGTGCTTCTTGCAAGGAAGTTTAGGTTGCGGTTGCAAGCCAGACCGACCAGGATCGGGTCGAGACCTGACTGATGCGTCGAGAGGAGCATTCCCCCCCCTTGGCTAGGAACATGGTGTCGACCCTCGACCCGAATGCGAAACCACAGCACACACAGCATTCTTGCGATCAATCGCAAAAAACGATAAATAAATCGGCGCATCAGGAGGCTCAAGCGGCTTTCCTCGCCCTGGGACTTTCGCGTGCCGGTATTTTTCCCTGCCATGTCCCTTTTTGCAGAGGCTTTTGCAAGCGTGATCGCCTGATCAGAGAGGACTTCGTCGGTCATTTCGTGACAGGTTGGCTAGAGAAACCGCTACGGCGAGATCGCACGATTTCGAGCAGTTGGTCGAGCACTTGCTGCTCATTCATGCCATCGGTTGCAACGACGATCGCATCGTGTGCTGCAATCAAAGGTCCACTGAGGCGATTGGAGTCATTCGCATCGCGCTGATTTTGCTGGATCAAAATCTCATCGAAATCCGCATCGATACCCGCATCGAGGAGTTGTTGATATCGCCTCCTGGCTCGTTCCTCGGCTGTTGCCGTCAGAAAGATCTTGCACTCTGCATTCGGAAAAGCCACGGTCCCTTGGTCTCTCCCCTCGGTAACGCAGTCTTGCCCCTGGCAGATTCGGCGTTGCTGCTGAACCATAAGCTCTCGGATTTCGGGATTTTCCGCGATGGTCTTGATCGACTTTGCGACCGCTGGGTTTCGGATCTCGCGTGTCACGTCGAGCCGATTCAGTGTTACCGAACCCCTGGCCAAATCGATTTGACAGCAGTTGGCGATCTGGAGGGTTGCCGCCGGATCCTGGAGATCGACCTGGGCTCGCATGCACGCGAGCGTAACGCATCGATACATCGCGCCGGTGTCGAGGAAGAAAAACCCAAGATTTTCGGCGAGTTTCAGGGCTACGGAACTCTTTCCGGCCCCGGCCGGCCCGTCGATTGTCACGATCATCGGTGTTTCTGATTACAATTGCGAAAGGTCCACGGAGGTAATACCACGGTCCGTCAGTTTAACGAGAACTGGGTTTCGCTCAAAACGGATTCCTCAGTGGTTTCAGATCGATCATTCACTTTCATTTTTGTCTACACCAACATGTCTATTCGTTTTTTGTGGCTCAAGTCGCATCGATTTAGAGCTGTTTCACTTGAGAATTGGTCACTAAGGAACTGGGCGAGTTTTGGGATGCTCGCGATTGCAGGGGGGATACTTTCCCCGCCGATCCTTGGGCAGGAAAAAGCCCCCGAGGCTCCCACCCAGGAGACTCCAGCAGTAGCAGCAGCAGTGCCAGCGGAGCAACAACAGGCCGACAAAAAAGCCGACAAACAGGAGGAAAAGAAGCCGGAGAAAGCGCCTGCCAAAAAGCAAGCGCGCGTCGTTCCCCTCAGCGGCGAGTACGTCGACTTGCCCGGTGCCGGTGGATTGAATCCGATGGATCTGGTCCTCGGCGGTGGGCTTGGGAAACCCAAGTCATTTTATAAGCTCTGCGATTACCTCGATGAGCTTAGCCACGACGAACTCGTCACCCACGTCGTGCTGGACCTTTCGTCTTCTTCGTTGTCGATGAATCCAGCGCAATTGGACGAGTTTTCGCGACATCTCGAGCATCTTCGCGGTCATGGCAAAAAATGCATCGCTTGGTTGGAATCGGCCGGCAACGTCCATTTGTCGATTGCCTCAGGGTGCGACGAGATCCTCATGGCAGACCTCGGGGGCATCGATATGCCATCGTCGTCGATGGAGACCATGTTCTACCGCGATGCGATGAACTTGCTCGGGATCCAAGCTTCAGTTACCCGGGCCGGGGACTTCAAAGGTGCCGTCGAACCCTATGTCAACTCGGTGATGTCCAAGCACCTCAAGGAACATTATCTAGCGATGCTCGATTCGATCAACAACGCGCAAGTATCCCGAATTGCCAAAGGAAGGGGGCTTTCGGTCGGTGCGGTGCGTGAACTCCAAAAGCAGAGAATCCTCCTGCCCGCAGAAGCTCTTGCGAACCGCTTGGTCGACCGACTGGTTCCCTATGGATCCTTGCAAAAAACGGTAATGGACAGTCTTGGCGATGGCTATGAATGGACGACGCCCAAAGCCAAGCCGAAGAAGGAGCTCTCGATTTTTGAATTGATGGGACAAGCCATGGCCCCCCCCAAGGGCGCCACGAAGCTCAAGGACGAATCGATCGCTGTGGTGCATTTGAGCGGGGCGATTGAAGATGGAAAACAAGCCAACTCCGGATCGATTGTCTCGGGGCCAACGGTCAAGTTGATCGAAGAGCTCACGGCCGACGATAAGGTCAAGGGGGTCGTTGTCCGCATCAATTCTCCCGGTGGAAGTGCCACAGCGAGCGAAGCGATTCGCCAGGCGCTTGAAACTTGTGCGAAGAAAAAGCCGTTGGTGTTTTCGATGGGCGAAGTTGCCGCGTCGGGAGGCTATTGGGTCACTTGCATCGGAGCGCCGATCTTCGCTGAACACGGGACTATCACCGGCTCGATCGGGGTCTTCTCGATGAAGCTCAGCGCAGGAGCTTTGGCTCGTCGCCTCGGGGTTCATGTCGAATCGGTCACGCTCGATCCGGTCGCCGGTATGAATGCCTTGGACCACGCATGGAGCGAAGAAGAGATCGATTTGATGCAGAAATCCATCGGAACGATCTACGACAAATTCCTTCAAATCGCTTCGGCCTCACGGAGCATCCCTGTCGAGAACCTCAAGTCGCTTGCCGGTGGACGTGTTTGGTCAGGCGAACAAGCCAAATCGCATCGCTTGGTCGATCAGATCGGTGGACTCGACGATGCGATCGCGATGGTTTCCAAAAACGCGAAGATCGACAAGTTCAAAGTCATTCATCGGCCGGAAGCTACCGGTGGTTTGGATCTAGGAAGCTTGCTAGGGGGTCGTGAAGAGGACACCGATATTTTCAGCGTATCCGACGTTGCGAATTTCGCCGGGACGGCCGTTGCCAACCGAGGGTTGCTCGGGACGCTTGAGTCCAAACTCACCGCCGTCCTTCAAGTGCAAGGATTCCGAGGTGATTCGATTCGCTTGCTGCTCCGATCCATCGACTGGACGGGCAAAGAGGCACCGAAAGCCTGGGTCCTTTTGGGCGAAGAACTCAAGATCATCCCCTAAGGCAATCGGCCTTGCTATCGGCCTCACCAAAGGAGCAATACGCAAGCAATACGCTCGGAGTGCCCAAAAAAAAGGGCGATGGTTTTATCCATCGCCCTTTTCGGTTTCTTGTGCACTTTGCGGAAGACCCAGTCAGCGCCAAGGCTGGTGAACCATTGAGGACTATAAAGTCACTTCCAAGTTCGCCTGTCCTGCTTGGACCGTCACGGTCCGTTGCATGTTGGCTTCTTTGAGGGAGCCATCGAGGCCTTGAAGCGCCGATTCTCCACCGTCTTCGTTCGCGGAAATGAAGTAAGCGTACTTGCCTGGGACGATATTCCCCTTAAACGACCCATCGGCTCCGACTTTCATCGGTACCATGTGTCCGGTCTCCAACGGCTGGAGAGTCAAGGTTAGATTCCCAACAGGTTTCCCTGCCTTGGTAAGTTTGCCGACCACGTCGACAGGTGTGTTCATCAGTGGCACTTTGGATTGGCAACCGATCGACACACAAGTGAGTGCTAGCAGGAGGATGAGTGCTAGCAGGAGGAGTTGGCGAAACATGGGTATCACTTACTCCGGCATCTCGTAGGTTCGGCTATCGTTTCGTCCAATCATCCACTTGAGAACGACTCCGTCGGTGTTGGCCGAAAGGAACTTGACCGAGCCATCGCCGAAACCAGCGTTGGCACCCGCACCGTGGAAGGCGAAGGGTTCGTCGTTAGGTCCACAGTTGTTGACCGACCAGAGGCACTCGGGTGGTCCACCGATGATGTTTCCGTAGTTGTTGATCATCGCGGTTCGGGTTCCTGGAGCGATCGCATTGCTAGGACCCGAATAGCCGTTGGTAACCGCGTCGGCATCAGCCCAAGCGTACATGTGGCGACCGTTAGGACCTCCACCCATCGCATTGACTGGGAATGCGGGGGTCGAAACAGGGGTCCTTCGAGCCGACAACGCACCGAACTTGGTAACGGCTGGATTGGCACGACCGGCATCTTCGATCACCAGGACGGTGTTCGAGGTCCCGTCGATGGTCGATGCCAAGCGGCTGCCTTCGCAATCGAGCATCCCTGAAACGCGCATTTCGGCCAATTGAGGATCGGTGCTCGGAGTGCGCGCCCCGTAGGTTGCCGATCCGATTCGGTGGTCGACGTCCGACAGGTCGACGAACATGTAATCGATGCCGCCGAGTCGGTTGACCGGGTCACGCGTCCCGGCATCGAGTGGTGTCGATGGGCAGACGTATGTTGGGATTTGGGTTTGAGCAGCCAATTGTCCCGAAGGATGGGTTGGATCGTCAAAAGCCCTTCCCTTGGAACTGCGGTGGATCAAGCAACCACTTGGGGTCGAAAACGCGTTTCCGCTCGGGGAAGCACCGTAATGGGCGATCGAGTTGGTCGTGAAATCGAATTGATTGTAAACCGACTGTTGCTCGATGTAGGGGAGCAAGAGCGTTGCCGTCGAGTGGATCATGTAGACAGTCGTGGTGCTACCGGTCGATCCGCACTGACCGCTGTGTGGAAGTTTTTTGAAAGCCGATTCGTGGTTGGCAACCGAGAGACTGATCTGTTTAACATTGTTCGAGCAACTCATTCGGCGTGCGGCTTCACGAGCGGCTTGGACTGCAGGAAGCAGAAGCCCAACGAGAATACCAATAATTGCAATGACCACGAGCAGTTCGACGAGCGTGAACGCTCGGCGGCTACTGCGCGAACTGAAAATTTGACGACTCATCAATTCCAACCCTCATTATGAAACGAAGTAACTCCGTGTCCAGAACCGCCTGAACTCGACGGCGGAAAGATAGCGAGAGGATGCAAGCCGTACAGAAGGAAGGCTCGCTATTCACGTGAACTTCATGAAATCGAAATACAACCCCAACAAACACCGCTTTGCCGGCATGATTTGTGAAAATAAGATTAAGAAACCATGAATGCCTCGCATCGGATTGCGTCGTACTCGTGTCTTGGCCCCGCCGGCATAAAGACCAATGGCGTTGAATGCGTGGAAGCGGAAGTGCGCAAGCACTCCGGTGAGTGATGGAAGGTTCTCGATCGCAATGTTTCTCACCGGACGGCTTGCGCCGTTCCGCTTTTAATTCAACGCCATTGCGCGTAAAGCCGACGGAGGCCAAGAAGAGCTCGATGACCGCATCCTACACCCTACACCCTACATCCTACGGGGCGGTCAGCGAATCGGTTTGGTATAGCGGCAGATAACGGTAGTAAACCTCCAAGCACATGCAACCGAGCGCGGTCGTGTAGATTCTTCCTCCGTGTCCTCCCCATATGCATCGGGGATCCCATGAACCTGCGTAATCCCCTTGGCTCACTTGCGTCGCTAGGAGTTCTCTTTTGATGGCCTGATTCCATAGGGTCCAAGCCTCGGAATGCGGTTGGGATTGGTAGAGCGCTAGGGTCGCGTAGTACCAATAATAGAAGTTAGGTTCGGAGGAGCCAGGCAGTTGGTTCATCAGCATCTGCTTTGCCTCCCGGGTGGCTTGTGCCGACATGGGAAGCCCCAGCATGGTGCGCATCGCAAAGGCCTCGGCTGTCATAGCGACCGTGGCTTGTTCGCTAGCAGGACGCGATTGAGGGTTCAGGTTTCGATAGACGGCCAAACCTCCGGACTTTCCAGTGCTGACCGAGTCGAGGAATCGTTGAAGCAAGACGCGGTGATGGCCTTCCAGGGGAGCGGCATTGCTGACACTGGCGCTGTTTAAAAGCATCGCTTGCCAACCGAATTGGCTGGTGTCTCCGGGATCCTCCGAAGCAAAATCGTATCGCCATCCACCGGTTCTTGGATTCATTGCTTTGAGCGAATAGTCTACCGCATTTTTCACGGGAACCAAAAGATCTTGGTCCCGAGTCAACGCATAAGCTTCTGCAAGAGCGATCGCGGCGATTCCATGGCTATACATGCGAGCATAGCGGACGGTAGGTTGCTGTCCGATTTGATTGCGTCCAGATAAATCTCCCGAGGGAAATTGCTGTTGGCAAAGATACGAGAGTCCTCGATGGACGCAGGCAGCATAGGGTCCGCCATCGTTATGGGTGTGTCCGGCTCCGAGAAACGCCAACAGAGCCAAACCGGTCATCGCCGTATCGGCGAACTTACCGGTATCGGCGCGGTAAAGGGCCTCGGCCGAGGGCGCCACGGCGCGCTGGCCGGCACCATAAGCCTGAGCATTCCAGGACCCATCGGGCGATTGGGACTTGGCCAAGAATTCCAGCGCCCCTCGGACCGCTTGTTCGGTGTTCGCATCGCCACCGTTTTTCAGCGTGTGGGCAAACCGCTCAGGGGCCATGCGCATGCGATAGGCTCCTGGAATGAAGCTCGCCGGCTCGGGTCTGTTTGCAGTGGCTTCCGGGGCTTCCACAGCGGTTGGGGCGATGGAACGTTGAGCCTGCTCTGAGGACATCGCAAGGCTATCTGTTTGCTTTGCCGAGTCCTCCCCCGACGAGGGATCGGATGACGCACTATCTGCCAGCAGCGTTGGATCGAGCGGCAGATCGGTACTGGATTGCTCCTCGAATTGACCTAGCAGACGCAGGTGCTCATCGGACAGATCCGCGGGTGCTTGGACCTGTGCATTCGGCAATGCAAAGTCTGGGACGCTCGGCGATTCGAGCGAGCGGTTCCAAAGGGGTGTCGAATTCGAGTCAGAATCGGCCCTTGGGTCGGCGGACGGATCGCCGTTGGTATCTGCATTCTGAAGGCTGGGGGGATCCGACCAGGATTCATCGTCTAGGGGTGCTGCGGTCGAATCCTGGGGAGTCCAGGCGACGGAGACCGAGGTCTTCGATTCCACGAGGGCAAGCTGGGTGCCTTGCGAACCGGTTCCCTCGGCTGGGTTCCCGTAGGGTATCCGAGTTCCGTAGGCGTAGAGCAACAACCAGATATGTGCCAAAAAGGCGATCGCGATGCACTTGGTAAGAAGCTTCGACTGCCCCCATCGCGTCCAGGAAAGCACGAGCAAGCCGAGGGCGACTGCCGCCAAGAAGCATCCGAGAAAGATCGCCCAGGCGCGATCCGACACAGGGTTTCCGATCGCCCCTAGCAGTAGGTATGGCCAAAAGTTCATGGCGGGATCTACCGTGTTCGATTCCCCGGCATCACCGAAGCGGACGTAGCCCACCGAATGTCTTGAACTCCCGATCGGCTGATGGCTTCCATGACTTGGCTGGCTTGTCCGACCGGAACCCCGGTATCGGGTCGGAATCGGACTTGCAAGTCTGGATAGTTTCGCACCATGGGCCCGAGCATTTCGGTAAGTTGATCGCTGCTTAGTCGTCTACCATCGAGCTCAATCGTTCCATCGGCATAGAGGTTGACCACTTTCGCGCCTGGACGGTCCATCATCGTCTCAGGCGAATTCGACTTGGGCAACTTCAAAGCGATCTGGTGTTCGGATTCGGTGAAGCGAGTTCCGACCATGAAAAAGATGATCAGCAAAAAGAGCACATCGATCATGCTTGTCAGATTGATCGCTGGAAGCTCGTCGTCGCTGGAGGTTTTAAGAGGCATTCGAGTGGACCTCTGAGGCTAAGCTGCTTTTCGGGTACGTCGAGTTCGGGTGCCCTCGTTCTCTTGGAGCCCTTCGGCACTGATGATGTCGACGAGTCGCTGAGCTTGAGTATCCATCTCGATGATCAAACTATCGATACGACCAACAAAAAAGATGTAGGCGACGTAAGCAGGAATGGCCACGAGCAATCCGGCTGCGGTGGTCAAAAGGGCTTGGCCAATCCCACCTGCGAGCAACTCCGGGCGACCCATGGCTTGGGAACTAGAGATGTCATTGAAGGACTGAATCATCCCCAGTACGGTTCCGAGCAAACCCAATAGCGGTGTGACGTTGCTGATCGCAAGAATAGCTCGCATGTTGCGACGCAGGAAGTTGCTTTCGCGTTCGCCGCAATCCAAAACAGCTTGCTCGACTTCGACTGCAGGTCGTCCATGGCGACGAAGAGCCGATAGCATGATCTTCGCCATCGGGCTTCCACTTTTTTCGCACAGCTCGATCGCCTCGTCTTTGTCGATCAACTGCTGCTGAAGCTGCTCGATGATCCGATTGACAAAAGGACGCGATACGACACGGGAGCGTCGAAGCGCTATCGAACGTTCGAACGCGAACACCGTCAGTCCAAAGGAACACAAGGCGATCGGATACATCATCCAACCCCCGTCGTAAAACACCTGGAGCAAATTGCGCGTAGCGATTTTTGACTTCGACGGTTCCTCCGAAAGTGGACTGGGAACCGAACCAGACGAATAATTGACATTCGATCCCGGGGCAGGAAGTGAGGCGATGCGTGGATCGTTGTTGGGCGCGTTTGGCGCAGGGCGAGCCGTCGGTGGAAATCCGGAGGGCTGATTGGAAGGCTGGTTGGAAAACCCCGGTGCAGTCGTCGGAGGATTAGGATTCCATCGACCATTCTGCGCGTTGGCCGTCTGGGTCCAAACGCACAGCGAGATCCAGACCCACCCAAGGGTGATCGTGAAAAGTTTCGCGGCTAGGCCTAGCGAGGAAGTCATCGGGATTGCTTGGGCATTTGTTTTTGAGTGGAACGAACCGCTGCGGAGTTGTTCGCCTCCGATCGATCTGCTATCGAACTTCCAGACGCGTCTCGACACATTGCCATTTGACGTTGTGCCAATTCAGCCCATTTGGAATCGACGGCGACTTTCAACACCTGTTCGTAACACGCGTGTGCTTCGTGGTAATTGCGTTGCATCAAGTAGGATTCGGCAAGTGTCCACCAGGTTTTCGCCTGTAGGTCAACCGTCGCGTCTCGATGGCTTTCCAAAATCGATGCTAGCAATTGCCTTGCTTGCTCGAATTTGGCCTCGTGAATCCAGCATCGTGCTAGGACATAATCGACTTGGGCCGATACCTTGCATTCGGGAAAGTGAGTACGAATCTTCCAAACGGTAGATTCGGCATCTTTCCATTTTGCCAAAACCATCGCGACTTCAGCTTGTCGAAGCAGAAAACGCTCGGTCCAGTCGGGCGGGGGGCTCTGCGCAAGATCTTCCTCAACGCGAAGCTGTAGCGACTGCACAGAGTTTTCCGCATCGGTCCATCGTTGGAGTTGCACGAAGCATTCGAGGCCCATGAGTTCATGCTCAAGGGATTCGGTATTGGACTGCCGCCGGATTTGGCTCAGGAGGCTAAGCGTTTGCCTGTAGCTCTTTGATGCGAAAGCCTGTTCGATTTCGATTCGCAGGACCGTGTCGATGCGGCCTTCGAGGGTTCCGATGTAGCTAGGTGTTTTCGTGATCCCTTGCGATTGCATCCAACTGCTAGCAAGGCAATGCCAATGCGAACAAGCCTGAGCGAATCGGACACGATGCATCTCGGGCGAACTCTCGGGCATATTGTCGGGCATATTTCCCAGAGGTTCACTCGGCGATGCTGCCCGAAGGGTGTCGATTTGCATTCGCCGATGCATCGCTAGCAGATCGTAGAAACCAGCCTCTATTGCAAGTGGGGTTGCTGGGCGCAAGTGAGCGACTTGGCTGAAACGTTCGCTAGCCAAATCCCAGTCTTGCTGCGCATAGGCTTCAGCAGCGGCGCGATAGAGGTCCAGCACCTCCTCTTGGGATGGGCTTTGGGCCAGCAAGCCCCCTGAGGTCCCCACAAGGATAAAGAGGAGCGTGAAGCGTCTGGTCGGGCGGGACATTGCCAGTTGCCATGCGAGTGTCATGACAGAATGTGCGTTCGTTACGTTGGTAAGGCTCAAGGATCGGGGTAAACCGCCGAGTATTGTTTCGGCGAATTCCTAATGGATAGGTCAGCCAATCCGATGCGATGCGCGAACAATCGTTTAGCCTGTAGCCATCGGATGGCGCCTTGCGCCCAATACCGTCAGGCCTTTCCTAGCATACAGGTGTCAAAACAAGTAATGCAAAGGAATTGCGTCATGAAAGATCGACGCGAAGAGTCAATGCTATCTAATCGTCTTTCGGGTTTATTGGAAATCCTTGGGCGGGATAAAGTTACCATGATGGTAGATCGATTGTCCCCAATCGATCGGAACCTGAAGCCGCCGCAACCAGTCAAACAAAACAGCCAAACAGCCGTAAGACGCCGACGCTTACGCGTCGGACGGAGCCATTGGGGACAATGGCTCTACCATGATGGTATAGCCTAATCGAATCGTTACGGGGCTTATGGCAATAGCCCGCGGCTTGCGTCTAGGCGGCTCACAGCGTAAATCACCTGCCCGTGAGCCAACCAGCACAAGGATGCTAGCAATTCGAGACCGATTCGTCTCTTGTTGTGGCCTTGTTGAATCGCTTACATTCGAAGCTTATGAACTATGTTGCTTTGGAACGGAAATCGAAACATCGCTCGGTGCGGATCCCCAAAGGGATCGCTAGGCGAATCTGCATCTGTTTTGATGCAGGTAAAACGCTTCCTCCTACATTGCTGGGCACTCTGGGGCTAGGCAACCTGGGACTGCT
Source organism: Pirellula sp. (assembly GCA_021300015.1). Taxonomy (GTDB): domain Bacteria; phylum Planctomycetota; class Planctomycetia; order Pirellulales; family Pirellulaceae; genus JBKCUI01. The sequence goes on from JAJTFB010000025.1 coordinate 21,774, forward strand.
GCTGGTGTTTCTACTCCTAGCACCTGCAGAGGCTCAAAATACCCTGCCGCCGAATGGAAGTGTCTCGGCTGGAGGGGAGGGGGACCACGCGGCGGGAACCGCCGCGCGTCGCAATACGGTCCGAGCCTTGATGGCAAGCCGGCAGGCAGCCGCCTCAGGCCAAGCCCCATCCAACAAAGAACAGTCCAGTAAAGAACAGTCCGCGAAAGAATCTTCTTCGAAGGAGACTCCGGCATCGGATCCTCCGGCAGTAAATTCTCCGGCGGTGAACTCGGCCAACCCTGATTCCTCGGCGATCTCGGCCGAATCGGTCGCTGCGCAATTGCAGCAACTGCAATCGGCGACGGACCTCGATGCGAATCTCAAACAAACGCTTACGACGGCCTACGAGGCGGTGCTTGCGGAGACGAAAAAGCGTTTTGAGGAAGAAAAAGCGATCAAGGATTATCAGGCTGCATTGGAGCTTGCGCCTAGTGCGACTTCGGACTCCAAGCGGCGCAAGGACAAACCGGACTTCAAATCTCTTTACTTCGATGGCTCGCTGACTTGGGCGAGCCCTGAGTACCTTCAATCGTTGCAGTTGCAGGTCAATGCGCAGTTGCAATCGGCTTCGAAGAATCGTACGGAGACTGAAACGACGATCGCGGCGCGTGAGGCTCGCAAGAAGGAGCTACCTCGATTTATCAACGACGACAAGTCGGCGATCACGAAACTCAATGAAGAGCTAATCGCTCCGATTCCCGAGGGGACCGAACCACGAGTTCGCGAGGCGAATCAGTTGCTTATCCGAGCCAAGTTGGCGACGATCAGCTCGCACCTGCGGCGCGTGGAGCTCGAGCAACGGACGTACGAGGCTGAGAACGAACTGCTTCCGCTGCGCAAGGAGCTTTATCTATTGGAGGAAAAGTTCTACCAGGCTCAACTTAAGGAGATTGCCGAGGAGCTCGGGAAGCGACGCGAGACGCAGATCGGCAAGTATTCCGACTTGCTGGAACGCTTGCGCAAGCAGTTGAAGGTAGCCGATCGCAGCAAGGATTCCAAGGACGTTTCGGATCTGAAGTCGCAGATTGCTTCGTGGCGTGAATTGGTCAGTGAGCAGGCAAGAAGCCGAACCAAGCTCGAAGAGGAGCGCGATCGCTTGCGTTACCTAACCGACCGCTACCGGACGATGGTGGATCGTTTGGGCAACACGAGTACCTCGGGAGATTCGAGTCCGTCGAGCTTGAACGTATCGCGGATGAAGAGTTTGGTAGCGAATGTCTTGAGGAGGCAGCGCGAGGACTTGCCCAAAACCGAGCAATTGAATCGTGAGTTGGAGGATTGTCAAACGCGGATCATCAGTGTTCAATCGCGGATCCTGGAACTCGACGATTTGAAGACCAAGTACGAGAATGGAGAGACAGCCAGGGCGACGTCGGCCGAGTACGAGATGCTCGCATCGGACTACGAGACGCTCAATGAGGATCAGAAAAGGACGCTGTTGGTAGCCACTGAGCGTCGGATTGTCGATGAGTTTCGGATCGATGCGAACAATGCTGCCGAGACGCTATTCAATCTCGCTGTGGTCTATCAGTCTCTCATCGAGCATGTGACGAAGTATCGCAAGTTCATCGATGAGCATATTCTTTGGATTCGATCGACGGATCCATTTGGATTAGCGGATTGGAATGCCGTCGTGGATCAGACGAAGCGATTCTTTGACTTATCGAAATGGCGAGAAGTAACGCTTCGAATCGGCGAGGACTTTCGCAGTCACACCTGGGGATATACCGGTGCCATTTTGGCTTTGTTGCTGCTTGCGTATTACACCAAGCGGATGCGACAGCAGATCTCCAAAACAGGGATACTTGCGAGCAAATCGACGACGACATCGTTCATGCCGACGATACAGTCGATTGCTTTGTGTTTGGTTCTAGCATCACCTTTACCGATGATTCATCTGCTGCTTGGTTGGCGATTGCTTTCGATCGCGCATGAGGAGCAGTTTCTGAGTGCCTTGGGCTGGGGCTTATTGGTAAGCGCCCGGTATTTTTTTCCGTTGGAGGTATTGCGGCAGATCGCGCGATCAGGGGGACTTGCAGAGAGTCATTTTCAGTGGACAGCGCATTCGACGAGTGTATTGCGCGGACAGTTGCGTTGGTTGATCGATTTGGCGATACCTTGTGTGGGTATTTATGCGATTGTGGCCAACGGGTTCGAGTCCAAGGCGGAGGAGACGTTGGGTCGGGTTGTTTTCGGGGTCTTGCTCTTTATGTGTTCGATTTTTCTAATCAACACCTTGCATCCTCGCCACGGTGTTTTCCGAGAGTATTTGGGAGCCAATTCGGGTGGCTGGATCGATCGGTTACGATTTGTCTGGTATACGGGACTTTGTGCAGCTCCGATCGTTCTGTTGGGAATGAGCTTGATGGGGTATCACTACACCGCGACGCGTTTGGCGATGCATTTGCATACGAGTTTCATGACGCTCGTCGGGATCCTCCTTCTTTATTGCATCATTTGCCGTTGGTTGCTGCTTCGCAAGCGTACGTTGATTGTGCAGCAGGCTAGGCAGCGTTTGGAGGAGGCTCGACGTCGGGATACGGATTCGACGGCACCGGTGCTAGCAGCAACCTCGAGTCCCCAGGCGGACCCGACGGATTTGTCGCAGATCAATGCACAGACGATGCGATTGGTGTCGAGTACGTTGTTTTTTGCTGCGATCGCTGCGATTGCATTTATATGGTCGGGAGTCTTGCCTGCTGTTGGCGCATTGGATTCGATCAAGCTCTGGACGGTCACTGGCGCGACCCCCGAGGAGAAGCTTCCGGTAACCTTGGCGAATTTGCTCTTAGCGATTCCGGCTGCCGTGATGACGATCGTAGCGGCCAAGAACTTACCTGGCTTGTTGGAGATCGCACTGCTTCAGCATTTGCCGCTTGAGAATGCTGTTCGTTATGCGATTACGTCGATATCGCGTTATACCATTTTGATGCTTGGAATCGCGATGACATTCAATAGTCTTGGGGTACGTTGGGCGAGCGTCCAGTGGCTCGTCGCAGCGTTGGGGGTTGGTTTGGGTTTTGGGCTTCAGGAGATTTTTGCCAATTTTGTCTCCGGTCTGATTTTGCTTTTTGAGCAACCGGTACGCGTTGGGGATGTCGTGACGGTCGGGGACACGACCGGGACGGTATCGAAGATTCGGATGCGAGCGACAACGGTGATGAATTTTGATCAGCAGGAGTTGGTGATTCCCAACAAGGACTTGGTCACCGGTCGGCTGTTGAATTGGACCCTTTCGGATTCGACGAATCGGATGATTCTCGACATCGGTGTGGCTTACGGAACCGATACGACGCGAGCTTGCCAGATCCTGCGCGAGATTTGTATCGAGCATCCGAATGTGCTTAAGGATCCAGAGCCGACTGCATTTTTCGAGATTATTGGCGATAGCACTTTGCAGTTGAAGGTCCGATTGTTCCTTGCGAGTTTGGATTTGCGTTTACCGACAAGGCATGATTTGCTGACCAGGGTGCATGAGCGGTTCAAGGAAGAGGGCATTGAGATGTCGTATCCGACGCGTGATTTGCATATCAGGTCGATGCCCAAGGGGTGGACCGATGGGGTTGGGCTCAAGCTGCCCCCGAGTGGCAATTAGGGTCGCTTGGGTACGGTTTCGGGGAGGAACCCTCCGTTTGACATGGCCAACGTTGACTTGGCTATCGTTGACTTGGCTATCGTTGCCATGGCCATCGTTGCCATGGCCATCGTTGACATAGACAGGGGCACAAAATACCTTTACGGACCCGGGTGTAGGTCTCTGAGCGGGGATCATGACACGAAGGTACCGTGATTGAATTGCTTTGGGTTGGATTCGAGCCACAGGGGGATCCCATCGATGTTTGAACTTTTGGCAGCTTGGATTTTAGGCTTAACTCTTTCGGGACTTGTCGATTTTTTCGATGGGGTTTCCCCGGGTGAGGTTTCTCCGGGTGAGGTTTCTCCGGGTGGAAATGACCAATTGGAAGGTACGGGGCAATGGTCGGAATTCCGTGGGCCTTCCGGTGCGCATGCGGTGGGGCATCATCCGCCGATGGAATGGTCTGATACTCAGAACATTGAGTGGAAGGTACCGATTCAGGGGCTTGGTTGGTCCTCGCCATCGGTCCATCGCGGGGTGGTTTACTTGACCACAGCAGTTCCTCAGGGTGAGGGACTATCGCTTCGGGCGATGGCTTTTGAAGCCGGTTCCGGCAAGAATTTGTGGGATATTGAGGTCAAGCGTGTTGAGAAGATTCCGGCGATCCATGCCAAGAACAGTCATGCAAGTCCCACGCCGATAGTCCGCGACGATGCGGTCTACGTCCATTTTGGGGCATTAGGAACGGCCAAGCTTCGTCCGAGCGACGGCAGGATTGAGTGGTTGTGTGAGGAGTTGGACTATCCGCCGGTGCATGGGAGTGGAGGTTCACCGGTCTTGAGGGACAACAAGCTAGCGATCATCTGCGACGGCAGTGCCAATCCATTCGTCTGCGCGTTGGATGCGGGGAGTGGCAAGGTCGTATGGAGAACACCTCGGAGTGTTTCGGCGAGGATTTCGCATTCGTTTGGAACCGTTGCGATGGCCGTAGTCGACGGCAGGACGCAGGTGCTTGCTCCGGGTCCGGACCACATGGCGGCTTATGATTTGGAGGATGGCAAGGAGGTGTGGAAGGTTCTGGCTCCCGGCTGGTCGGTCGTTCCGCAACCGGTCTTGATCGATGGCATGGTGATTTACAATCACGACTACGACAACCCGGAGCTCATGGCCGTAAGGCTCGGGGGTCAGGGGGATGTGACGCAGAGCCACGTCGTGTGGCGTTCAGCGCGAGGTGCGCCGAGCACGCCGACGCCGTTGCTTGTCGGTTCGGAGCTTTATTTTGTATCGGACAATGGGATTGCATCCTGTGTGGATGCAAAAACTGGGGAACGGCACTGGATGGAACGACTCGGTGGGAATTACTCGGCTTCGCCGGTCTATGTCAATGAGCGGGTGCTATTTTTGAGTGAGGATGGTGTCGCGACCTGGGTCAAACCATCGGTGGAGTATACGGTTGTCGGTAAGAACGAGCTGACGGGTCGCACGTTTGCCACGCCATCGTTTTACCAAGACGCGATGTTTTTGAGAACGGATGAGCATCTCTTGAAAATTTCGCAACAAAAGAACTAGCGAACGGGAAATCCATGGACTCACATGCTGAGGTACACCGGGCGATAGCCCAAGCGAGGCTAGCTCAGCATTCTTGGAGTTCGGTTCGACTTCGAGAGCGAGCCGAGCGTATCGCTCGATTTGCGGGTTTGTTGGTCGAGCATCGACGCAAGTTATCCGATGGATTGCTCTATCCGACCAGGGGTGGGTATCTTGAGACGATCACTTCGGAATTGATCCCTTTGGCACAGACGGCTCAGTGGCTCGGCTCCGATGCGTGCCGGGTGTTGCGGACTCGGAGGACATCCTGGTGGTCGCGACCGATGTGGCTCGGGTCGCTGCAATCGCGTGTCGAACGAGTTCCGCGAGGCTTGGTGCTGATTCTTGGTACTTGGAATTACCCGATTTATCTGACTGGTTCACAGCTTCTTCATGCTTTGGTCGCGGGCAACGGGGTGTTGATCAAGCCTGCTGAGGGGTGCGAGCAGGTCACCGAAAAGCTTGTGCAGCTCTGCATTGAGTGTGGAGTGCCATCGGGGCTGGTCCAAGTGCTGGGCAGTTCGCTCGAGGCGGGCAAGCAGGCTATGGCCATTGGGGTCGACCATGTGGTGATGACAGGCAGCAGCGGCAGTGGAAGGCGAGTGATCGCTCAGACGATGGATCATTTGAGTTCAGCGACTTTGGAGCTCAGTGGGTGCGACAGCGTTTTTGTGCTACCGAGTGCGGACTTGGATCGAGTCTCAGACTTGCTGCGATTCGGGTTAAGGTTAAATGGGGGAGCCACGTGCATTGCTCCTCGGCGTGTTTTCGTTATCGAGTCGATGCTGGATCGATTCATGCAGCGGCTCAAGCAGAGGCTAGATCCGCCGAGTCAGGACCCCTGGAGCACTTGGTTGTCGGCCGCTACGCATGGGCAGATCGAGCCGTTGGTAGCGCAAGCGATCGAGCAAGGAGCAAGGCTGGCGATGCCTTGGCGGCAAGGGGGGCAAAGGCTGGAGATTCCCTTTAAAGATGGGGTCGCTAGGCAATGGGTTTCGACCGGACCGATCGTGCTCGAGGGGGTGCGTCCGGGAATGTCGATCTATGGGCTGGATGTATTTGCGCCCTTGCTTTCGATCGTGCCGGTACGGGATATCGAACAAGCGCTCGAGTTCAATGATTCCTGTCGATACGGGCTGTGTGCGAGCATTTTTGGAGTGGAATCTGAGGCACAGAAATTGGTATCACGGATCCGGGCCGGATCGATTCTTGTCAACGACTTGGTGGTACCGACGGCCGATGCGAGGCTTCCTTTTGGGGGGCGTGGCGAGAGTGGATTTGGGGTGACTCGAGGGGAGGAGGGGCTTTTGGAAATGACAAATCCACAGGTAATATCCTTCAAAAGGGGAAAATGGCTCCCCCATAGCGATTTGCCGCAGGACAGGGATGAGCAATTGCTCGACGGAGTGCTACAATTCCAATATGGACGTGGATGGAAGATCAGGATGAGCGGATTGCAGCAAGTCCTCAGATCGATTCGTAGGAAACCGACGAACTAGAAGAACAAATAATGATTGAACGCTCGAAGTCGAATCTCAGGGCAGGGGTAATCGGCGGTGGTTTGGCGGGCTTGGCCGCAGCTTGCACGCTTGCGGCACGGGGCCATCAGGTCACGCTATTCGACAAGAATCCATGGTTTGGAGGCAAGGCGGCCGTCCACCATCAGGACGGTTATCGTTTTGACATGGGCCCGACGATTTTGACGATGCCATCGGTTTTAAAGCGAATATTCGCTGAGGCGGGTCGCAACGTCGAGGACTACATGGAATTGGTTTTGCTCGACCCGCAGTGGCGAAGTTTTTTCGATGGCGGTGGGGTTTTGGACCTTGTGCCAGACCCGGATCAGATGCGAAAGAATCTTGAGCGATTTTCGGCGCTGTTGAGTGTGCCCGACGGCTACGAGAAGTTCATGAAGGTCGCATCGAGATTGCACTCGGTATCGGACAAATTCTTCTTTTGGAGAAGTGTCGGTGGGTTGCGAGATACGATGCAGATCGGCGGTGCGTTATCGCCGATGGTGATGGCCGACGTGATGAGTTTACGGATGGGAACGTCGGTCGCAAGCTTGGTGCGTAAGTACATCCACGACGAGAACGTCGCGCAGATGATCGACCACTTCACCCAGTATGTTGGATCCTCACCGGAAGCATCACCGGCGGTTTTGTGTGGTATTGCGAGCATGCAGACCAAGGAGGGTGTATGGTATCCCATGGGTGGAACGCGAGCCGTACCGATCGCCTTGGAGAAGTTGGCGACGGAGCTAGGGGTGGTATTCAAGCCTAGTACCGACATCGCCAAGATCGAGCATGATCGCAAGAAGGTTACCGGTCTGACGACATCTCAGGGAGAGAAATACGAATTCGATTGCGTTGTATCGAACTGCGATTCGGTTCGAACGCACCGAGAGTTGCTAGAAGGTTCCAATGTTGCTTCGAAGTTCGAGGGTCGTCGGAAGTACGAGCCGGCCTGTTCGGGCGTGGTTTTGTATTTGGGGCTCAAGAAGCGGTACGAGCACTTATTGCATCACAACTTTGTATTTAGCAAGGACCCGCATCGGGAGTTTGATTACATTTACAACCGTGGGCGACCGGCACCGGATCCGACGGCCTATGTCTGCGCGCCATCGTCTTCGGAGCCAGGTGTAGCACCTCCTGGGGGAGAAGCATTGTATGTCTTGGTGCATACGCCTTATTTAAGGCCTGACCACAATTGGTCTGAGATGTTGCCGAAGTACCGCGAGGTGATTTTGGACAAGCTCGAGTACACCGGCAAGATGAAAGGTTTGCGAGACAACATCGCGACCGAGAGCCATTTGACCCCTGAGGGAATTCACAAGAGGTATCGGGTTCTCAACGGAGCGATTTATGGATTGGCCAGCCACGGAAAGTACCTTGGTGCGTTTAAGCCTGCGAATCGATCCAAGGACCTCAAGGGTCTGTACCTTGCCGGGGGAGCCGCACACCCGGGGCCTGGAATGCCGATGGTCATGATGAGCGGCTGGATCGCTGGCGATACGGTCGATCAGGATTCACAAGCTGGAAAACTTGTAGGCTCGTAGCGATAGAACTTTTGATTTGGTTCAGGCAATGCCCCTACCGCAATCCAAAGCATGGTTGGTCGATGGTTTCTGTCGCTTTACCACCAGGATGGTCCGTAAAAACTTTACTTGCTTAGGGGTGCAGTTTGACCAGGATCAAGGTTCGGTGGTCGCGCAGGATCGCTCGATGGTTTTCTATGTCAACCACGTCGGTTGGTGGGATCCGATCGTCGCGATGCTATTGCGGAAGAAGTACTATTCGAATCACATCTTTTATGCGCCGATCGACTCCAAAGCGTTGGAGGCTTACGGTGTGTTTCGAAAGATGGGGTTCTATGGACTGGAGTTGGAATCCTATGCGGGTGCATCGGACTTTTTAAGGACATCGCGGGAGATCCTCAAGGATCCTCGATCGTCGATTTGGATCACCCCGGAGGGGGACTTTGCCGATTGCCGAGAGCACGATCGGCCCTTCATGCCAGGCTTGGCCCATTTGGCTGCAACTTCTCCGCATACGACCTTTGTGCCACTGGCGCTGGAGTATCCTTTTTGGGAGGAGGCCAAACCGATGATCGCAGCGCGATTTGGCAAGCCGATGTGTTTTCCCAAGGGGACCAGCAAATCAGAGTGTGCTCAGCATGTTTTTGAATCGTTGCGGACAACGCAGAAGGAATTGGCTCGGAGTGTGATGCGTCGAGAGTTTTCCGAGTTTGAGTTTTTGTTGCCACCCAGGGCACAGCGTCAGAGTTGGTACGATACGCTTCGAGCCTCGAAGGCGTGGTTCAAGG
>JAJTFB010000134.1 GCA_021300015.1 Pirellula sp.
CCTACCGGCGAGCGCGTGGTCAAGGTCACCGACATGTCTTCCGACGCATTGCACTCCGGGACATTCAACATCACTGTCAGCGGTTATCCGACCATGGATTCGAAAGTCAAGGCGGGGGATTGGTTGATGATGTCCCGGTTTGCCTTCCGGGATTTGATTCCGCGTCCGAGCGGTACGATATCGCGCCAAGTGAACCGTTGGTATCGGATCATTTCGGTAACCGGTGACGGTTATCCGTTGAATCTACGCATCGCGGGTAAGCCATGGGATTGGACCGAAGGGGAGATCAGCGACATGCTCGAAAAAGGGCAAGCCGCTCCGACACTACCGCCTGCGGTGGGGACTTACGAAACCCAAGCGGTGATCATGAAGGATGTCGTACAAGTTTACGAGCGTCAGATGGAATTGCGTTAGGTGTTGCGTAGGATACTAAGTACCAAGTACGAAGTCCTCAAAACGAAGTCATCGGAACGAAGCGCGCCCAAAGAGACTCGATCGTCGAACCAACCACTCGCAAGAGAGGGAAACAAAAATGCACAAGCCGACATCATTGCGAAATCCGATGGCTAGACATCCCCGTCGAGGGCTGATCTTGCTGATGGCCCTGGGGATGCTTGCGCTCTTCTCGCTGCTCGCGGTGACCTGGGTGGTCTCTGCGAGTTCCTCGCGGGCCGGGGCCCAGGCGATGCGTATCCGCGCCAATCACTCGAACGCATCGGTCAAGGGGATGTCCGGCGAGGTGATGAAGATGGCCGTGCGAGGTACCCGCGACCAAAAAAGTGCGTTCTATCAGCACTCGCTTTTGGAAGACGTCTACGATGCCAACGCGATCCGCTTGCAGTTTGGTCATCGGTTCTACGGCAATTGGCTCACCACGTTTCAGGACAAGTGGTGTCGCAAGCTCACCCCACCGAATTCGACGGGCGTTGAGTTGATCAAACTTTCGCTGAATCCGACGAGTGTAGTCGCTAGTAGCGCGTCGTTGAGCCCCATCGAGGGAGCTTACAACGGCCGAGTCTTGACGGTCCTTGAAGGGCCATTGGCCGGTCAGTCGTTTCGAATCATCAAGTATGTAGGTTTTGTTCGGTCGGCCAACGATTCGCAAAATGACCCGAACCTAGACGGAAACATCCCAGGAAGTCTGCAGCCGAATTACACACAAAACGATGCGTACGACTATGACTATTCGGTCGTAGTCGATTTGTCGAGTGTCAAAGGCAAGCTTGAGGGCAAGTGGCGGAACCCAAGCACTACCAGAGTGGAGAATTTTTCCGGGGAGTTAGGGGATTGGATCGCATTGCCTAACAACCAAGGGCTCCGCAACCTGTTTTACTTTTACGAGCCAGTCGGATCGATTTACCAAGGCTACAAGTGCATGATCAACGGCGCTGCGTTTAACAACGCCGGTATCGGATTGGAGACGGACTCTTCACAACCCGGTTATGGGAATCTCGATTCGCGTCGACTCATGGCGCTCCCTGCCAATGCGGGCAAGCGGGTGTCGCCTGCTCTCTTGCCGAACTACGATTACCTCCAGCATCGCGACTACATGAGCTTAAACGGCGGCGTGCTCGGTGTTTCTGGGGTGGGAGACCAGGGCTTGCTCAAGGGCCAGAGCAACGAGGGGATCGATGTGCCGGATTGGCGCGATTTCTGGCTTTCCTACACCGATGCCAACGTGCATCTTCCCTCGTTCCATCGCCCCGAGTTGATCCACTATTTGACGAACCTCTACGGGGCTCCAACGAATGCGGCCGAGGCGTCGGAATTGCTGCGATTGATCGACGCTTCGACGGCACGGATGATGAGCTACAGTTACCAAGGTCAAAATGGGGTCGTGTCGGTCAACCCTTACTTCCAACCCCATGCTTCTTTTCCGACCTATCCTCGGGAGAGCTTAGCGGCCGATGTTCCGCTGAATCAGTACTTGCAAGGGCTCCTCAGTGGGACGCTCGATGTCGACAACGATGGGGACGGCAAGCCCGATAGTGTTTGGATCAATCCGAATATGCAGACGATCCACGCGCCGGATGGACGGTTGCTCAAACCGTTGGCGGCGGTGATGATTCAGGACCTCGATGGCCGTTTGAATGTCAACCTGCACGGAGATCGCGTTCAAGGCTCTGCAGGTAGGAATTTTGGCGGTGGTGGACTTGGATTCAATGCGTTTGCCAACTCCACTGGGTTACATCGAGACGGCACGTCGTTATCGCAAGGGTTCGGGTTCGGTCCGGCGGATATTTCGCTCAATCCGCTTTTTGGCAATAGTCCAAGATTACTTGAGACATCCAACAGATCATACTCGCTCTTCGATTTACGTTATGGCGCAAGGCCTTATGCCGACAGCGCGTTCAGTTTGCAGGTTGACCGTTCCCCAGGGCGATCTGGAGACGATCCTCAAAGTGCGCTGATGGAGCGAGAGATGCCAGCCAACGGCATCTATGGACATGCCACGATGCCAGGTGGGCCGATGGGCCGTCGATCGAGCGTAGCTCCCACGTTGGACAAGCACGGCAACATTGTCTATTTGTATCCTCAAGTTCCCGATGCGACGCCTGAGACAGGAGCCCAAGGCTATCCGTCGGAAACCGTCGGAGATGCTTATGAAGCAGGATCGGGGTTGCGAGACTTTGGAGATACTCCCTTTACGCTCAGCGATTTGGAAGCGATCTTGCGACGCTATGACGAGGACGTCGAGGCCTTGCCGAGCGAGTTGCGAAATCGTCTCATGGCCGCAGGTTATGGAACCGGATCGGAAGTCCATGGTCTGCTCACGACCTTGAGTGCCGAGTTGCGTTATCCGAAGTTGGCAGCCGCAGCGGTGATACCCAACGCGAGCAATGGCTATGACCTTCAAAAGGATCCGGGCAACATGCTCGGTCTGATTCGGATGCTCCATGAGCAACGCTATCGAAAAAGGACCGTACCGAATGGAGCGAGCACCGACGAGTACACGCTTTCGGTCGAGAGTTTGAATGAGCTGTTCCCGCCCGAGTTCAGCATGAACTTGCGGCTGAATCTCAATCGTCCTTTTGGCAACGGGGTGGATGATGCCATTGGAAACCAGGGAACCAACGGACAGATCGATGAGCCGTTCGAGTTGAATAATGCTCAACAAAGAGAGTGGAAGCAAAACGGCAATGGTGTGCAAGCTTCGGGAAATGCCGGGTACTACCGCCGCGGGATCAATGAACGGAACTCAACGTCCCGTACCTACCTCGGTTCCAGACAACTCTTGGCTCGGTATTTGTATTGCTTGGCTCAGTTGATCGTCCCGCGAGATCATCTTTTCCCAAGCATGGAGGGGGTTGGAAATCAACAGATTCGAGACCGGCTCCGCGCAAGATCGTTGGCGCAGTGGGCCGTCAATGTGGTCGATTTCCGGGACACCGATGCGGCGATGACCCGCTTCGAGTACGACATCTATCCGTTTGGTGTACGCAGTGGAGGACTCGATCGGCCAGCGTATTGGGCACCGGATCGATTGATCAATCCCGGTAACAACGGCAACAACACCGTCAATACGAACATGCGTCAGTACATCGGCGTAGTGTTTGGGATGGAACAACCGGAGTTGCTTTTGACCGAATCGTTGGCATTCCATGACAAACGGCTCAGGGATACCAACATGGATAACGGATCGGGCAAGGAAGTCGGTCAGGGAGACGACAGCTTTGACCAATACCGATTCCCTCAAGGCTCATTGTTCCTGGAGCTCTATGCTCCTCGATCGACCTATGTCAACACCGACCCGGTCTTGCCCGGAGCTCCATCGTCGCTCTACACGGTCGACACCAACAATGGCAATCGGGTCAAATTGTTGCTCGACAAGACAGCTCCATCGAACCAAGACTGGGGAGCTCAACCCGTTTGGCGGATCGGGATTACCGAGAGCGCACCTCCGGGCTCGAACGAGCGGAACAAGAACCCGAATGTGTTGTACCAAGCCAACGATAGCAACACGTCGCGTCTGGCATGGTTGGATCCGCAGTTTGCCAATGACGACGAGATCAACGGGATTCAGAGCAACCCTTCTCCGGAATACAACATCGGTTCGGGGATGGCTCAGCTTTTGAACAGCAATACGCCCCCTGCGGAAGTCTTTGAGCGGATGGTGTGGTTCACCGAGCGATCGGCTCGAACCGTACCGCGTGTTCCTAATTTGAGGGGATGGGACAATCCGCAGCAAAACGCGGATCGCGAGTTCATGGTCTATTACAACCGTACGACCCAAGCCGGCGATCGGCTGATGCTCGAGGGTGGCAACTACATGGTCATAGGACCGCGTCCCGAGACGAGCATGGGATCCTTGGTCCACAATCCTGACGATGGATCGATATGGCCAGCAAGGTTGATGAAGAACCAAGTCGCCACCAATCCGCCGATCCATTCACCGGGCCACCAAGCCATCACGCTCACGGGCAATAGTGTCTTGACGACCTTGCTCAATGGCGAGTCGATCTCGCGTTATCGACCTGATTGGAGCGTCAACATCAAGTCACCGGTGGGAGTCGTCTGTGCGGCAGAGCCTCCGACGAACACGCCGGGAAATGGGAACAACGGGAACAACGGGAACAATGGCAATAACGGCAACAATCCGACATGGCGAACATGTTTCCCCAACGGAATTGGGATCAACGTTTCGATGTCCAATCCGATTGAAAACCAAGGGTATTGGAAACGAAACTTGATGCCCACATCGGTATTGAATTCGCAGGATCGACGTCAAGGGCGAGCCGACAATCGCTGGGGTTACGACGACCTACCGCCAGACTCTTGGGTCGATTGCTCAAACGTTGGCACATCGGCATTCCCGGACCAACCTTTTGATTACCAACCTGGGATCAATCCGATTTTGAATCCGAACAATGGCAATTCGATGAGTCGGACCGGAACCTATGACAATGTTCGGACCGCTTGTCTTCAACGGCTTGCAGATCCCGATTTTGCTTACGACCCGGTCAATAACCCTTACATCACCGTCGACTGGATCTCGATCGACTTGACGGTGTTCAACGGCGAGGCTCCTCGGGGAGATGACCCTCAGGACAATGGAGCCAATGTGGCCTTCCAATCTCGATACAAGGACGGTGGGTCTCGTAAGGAAGCCAGCGCGAAAGCGACGCTTGGCACCAACCAACCGGGACCTAGTACAGGAATGAAGAACTGGGGTTTTAGTTACCATTCGTCCTCGACGGCTCAGTTTCGAACCACTCCGTATCAGAACAGCTTTGTCAAACCAGACCCACCTGCCGGGAACGGCCAACAGTTCGAACGTTATCCTTCCTACTTCAAGGCCCAATTGGGATACGCATCGCAGCAACCGGGCGACAACGATACGACGCAATCGGTTCATAGCAGCGCCACGTCGCTCGGGTATGCCAATGTCGGGTATCGGCGAGAGAGCGTGGTGGGTGGAGTTGCCGACACGGCCGACCAGTACGATGGTTTTGGTCCACCTCAACGGGTTCAAAACCAGCCTGAGTACAACGGATCGCCGCGCGATTTGACGTCGCCGATTTGGATGAATCGAACGTTTGCGACAGCCAACGAATTGATGTTGGTTCCCCTGACATCACCTGGGCAATTTGGATATTACTACGGCATAGCCGATGACAATACCGCTCGAACACCGTTTGCTTATTTGCCGTCGTTCCAAGTTTCCAATGCGTTGGTGACGAACTTGGAATCTGCTGTGGGAGCAAGCGACTTGTCGGATTATGCGCCTGTTGACGCCAATGCTTCGAATGCCGCGAAGCGTAGCGGTTATTGGATGCGTCGAGCGGGAGATTGGGCAACCAATGCAACAAAGCCTCGAACGCAAGGGGACTGGGGTTTGGTTTTGGACTTTGTCGAAACGCAACCGGCCTATGTCGACACGATCAAGCGGTTGGATTTGGATCAGCTTCAAACCGCCTTATTGCCTAACAACAATCTGGATCCATGGGCAGCGCGTTTCCTTCACTCGTTTGTTCCGGAGAACCATACAAACAACAACGAGCGGGAAAGTTACAAAGGAGCATCGCTGCTGGCGCCTTACCATCAAATTCCGACGTACGTGAGTCCTGGCAAGGTGAATCTCAACACGATTCCTGTCGAGGCAGGCAATATCAGTAAGGTATTCCAAGGCTTGGAGTACTTGTACACCAACACGACCGAGAGGCAAGGATTGCAGAACGGATTGACCTCGCAATTCTTTTTGAATCGAAGAGGATTTTCAGGGGGCGCTAGCACCTGGGTTGGCTTTAGCAACACGAGTATGGATCCGAACTATCCGACCATGTTTGCCGGAGCGTATCGTTCTGGTTTAGCGACCAATTTGTACCCTAATGCTCCCAATAACGACACGACCAACCGAGCGCAAACGACCCAGCGGGGGCGTTACTCGAGCGAGTCGACGAGCTTGCGATCATTGGTGATGAACCCGATGGGCAAGGAGCAGCCGAACGCCGGAACGCAGGGTAATTTGCTGTTCTCGCCGTATTCGTTGGCCAACACCGAGACGGCTATCCCTGGTCCGACGAGTACCATGGAATTGGCCGAGTCGCGTCAGAATGCCTTTACGCGTTACCAACGGGCCATGAGGCTATCGAATTTGGCGACCGATCAGTCGAATGTGTTTGCGATGTGGGTGACCGTGGCTTTGTTCGAGTACGATCCGGTGACGGGATTTGGCAAGGAGTATGTCAACACAGCGGGTGAGCCCGAGCGCGAGCGAGCTTTCTACATCATCGACCGGACGGTCCCTGTCGGGTTCTTGCCTGGCGAGGACCTTAATTCGGATCGAGCGGTCATGCTCAAGCGGACGATCAACAGCAAGCGGCGTTAGGCACCAGCAGGTCAAGCAACCCGTGAGCCAATCAGCGCAAGCGGGTTAAGCGATCAACCAAGCCCCCAATCACGCTGCATCTGGGCACAACCGCCCAACATGGTGCCAAGTACCATTGCGATCCCAAAATCGGAATGCTGGCAAATCTTGTCCACGCAGCAGGTGCGTCCACGCAGCAGGTGCCAGGCACCTGCTGCGACAAGCCTGGATGCTAGCAAACCAGCCTCCCAACCCGGTGCCAACCCGGTGCCAGGCACCTTTGCGATCCCCGAGTCGGAATGCTGGCAAATCTCGTTCACGCGACTGATGCCAGGCACCAGTTTAGCGCCCGGAAATTTTTCAGGTTTTTCCTGGTCCGTGACCAGACGTGTCACTCGAGCCAAACAAACTTCTACCGTTGCAGACCACCCAAAGCCCCTAGGTTCACAGCCCATGGGCCCAGCCACAGCCTGCAACAACTTCCACACACACAAAATCGAATGATCTTTTTTGTCCTCGTATCGGCCAGCGCCTGCCCGCGCTGCTCGATCGCTTACCGAACAAGGAGGTGCTCCATGCCCCGTCCCCTTCGTGA